>JAJAZK010000097.1 GCA_026785765.1 Rhodoferax sp.
AGTTGGTTATGCGGCGCAAGAGTGGCGAGGAGTTCTGGGTGCACCTGCTCGGGCGGGCGGTGGTTCCCGGCGATCACGGTGGGGGCACGATCTGGATTCTGGAGGACATCTCGCTGGCCCGTGCGGCGCGCGACAACCTGTCCTGGACCGCAACCCATGACAGCCTGACCGGGTTGGTGAACCGGCGCGAGTTCGAGGCGCGGCTCGAGCAGGCGATGACGCAGTTCAATCGTCAGCAGGTCTGCGCCATGTTCATTGACCTGGACCGGTTCAAGGCTGTCAACGACAACGCAGGCCATGCGGCCGGCGATGAGGTGCTGCGCAGTGTGGCAGCGCTCTTCAAGTCGGTCGTGCGCCAGAGCGACACGGTGGCGCGCCTGGGTGGTGACGAGTTCGCCATCCTGTTGCCGGGTTGCGCCCTGGAGCGGGCGCAGGCAATTGCTGAACAGGCGCGCGTGGCGGTGCAGACTTACCGCCTGGACATGCACGGACAGTCTTTTTCGGTTGGCACCAGCATCGGCTTGGTCGAGGTGACGCCCGAGATGCCCACCACGGCCGCCGTACTCTGCGCGGCCGACAGCGCCTGTTACTCGGCCAAACGCTCTGGTCGCAATCGCGTTGCAATCTACGCCCTGCCCCTCCAGGACACGCCCGTCATTGCCACTTGAGTGCGCGCAGCAGATTTTCTGCGGTGGCTGGTGCTGTCATTGACACGCAGCCGCGCTCCTGCGGGCGGGTTTGCGCCACCGCGTCGCGCAGGGCCTCGAACACACTGATCGCCAGCATGAACGGCGGCTCACCAACGGCCTTGCTACCGAACACGTTGTCCTCCCGATTCGGCTCTGGCCACAGGGCGACCACGAAGTGCTCGGGAATGTCGCCGGTTGCGGGAATCTTGTAGGTGCTCGGCGCGTGGGTCGACAAGTGGCCCTTGTCGTCCCAGACCAGTTGTTCGGTTGTCAACCAGCCCAGGCCCTGGACAAAACCGCCTTCAATCTGGCCGATGTCGAGCGCCGGGTTGATGGAGCGCCCGACGTCGTGCAGGATATCGACCTTGAGCAGGCGGCTCTCGCCGGTCAGGGTGTCGATGGCCACTTCGCTGCACGCCGCACCGTAGGCAAAGTAATAGAAAGGCCGTCCGGTCAGGGTGGTCTTGTCGTAATGGATTTTGGGTGTGCGGTAGAAGCCGTCGCTCCACAACTGGATGCGGTTGGCGTAAGCCAGCTTCACCACTTCGTCGAAGCTGCGGCTGCAGTTTGGAGACGTCACTTGTCCCTGCGTAAAAAGCACCGCCCCGGCGCCGCAGTGGTCCAGACCAGCGACAAACTGTGCCAGGTTGTCGCGCACATGGCGGGCGGCGAACTGCGCGGCGCGGGCATTCAGATCGGTGCCCGCGGAGGCGGCGGTGGCGGAGGCGTTGGGAATCTTGCTGGTGTCGCTGGCGCTGGACAGGACACGCTCGAACGCCACGCCCAGTTCGTCCGCAACAATCTGCGCCACCTTTGTGTTGAGTCCCTGGCCCATCTCGGTGCCGCCGTGGTGCACTTGCACGCTGCCATCGGTGTACACATGCACCAGGGCACCGGCCTGGTTGAACAGGGTGGCGGTAAACGAAATACCAAACTTCACGGGCGTCAGCGCAATACCGCGTTTAATGACCGGGCTCTGCAGGTTCCAGCGCGCGATGGCGGCGCGCCTTGCGCGGTAGCGGGAACTGCGCTCGAGCTGCGCCAGCAAGGGTTCGAGAATATTGTCCTCAACCTTCATCTGGTAATGCGTCACGTTGCGCGTATCCACACCGTAGAGGTTGCGTTTGCGCACATCCAGCGGATCGAGCCCCAGGCTGCGCGCTATATCGCCCAATATGGTCTCGATCAGGATTACTCCCTGTGGGCCGCCGAAGCCGCGAAAGGCGGTGTGGCTCTGGGTATTCGTCTTGCAGCGGTAAGAAGTGATATCGACGTCGGCCAGGAAATAGGCGTTGTCCGTGTGGAACACGGCGCGGTCGGCAACTGGTCCGCTCAGGTCGGCGCTAAAGCCGCAGTTGGCCGCCAGCATCAACTGCAGCCCGTGCAGCAAGCCGCTGCCGTCGAAGCCCACGGTGTATTCATAAGAGAAGGGATGGCGCTTGCCGGTTACCAGAAAGTCGTCATCCCGGTCCAGCCGCAGCTTGACCGGGCAGCCCAGCTTGCGGGAGGCAATGGCGGCCCACACCGCGAGGTGCCCGGCCTGGGTTTCCTTGCCGCCAAAGCCGCCGCCCATGCGCCGGCACTCGACGCGTACCGCGTTGTTGTCCAGCCCAAGCGCATGTGCCACCCAGTGCTGTACTTCGCCTGGGTGCTGCGTGCTCGAGTAGACCAGCCATTGGCGCTGCTCTTGCGGCACCACGTAAGCCACCTGACCCTCAAGGTAGAAGTGCTCCTGCCCGCCGACTTCCAGTGTGCCACTGAGCCGGTGTGGTGCGTTCTGCAAGGCCCGCGCCGCATCACCACGGCGCACCACGACCGTTGGCAATACGAAACTTTTGGCCGTCAGCGCATCCTTGACGGTCAGGATGGCAGGCATTGGGTCGATGCGCAACTGCACCTTGCGCGCGGCGCGCCGCGCCTGCATCACCGACCGCGCCACCACCAGGCCAACCACCTGACCGACATGCTGCACCGTTGTGGTGGCAAAGATCGGCTCGTCCCCAACGAAAGAGGCCAGCATGGGGTCGCCGGGAATATCGCGTGCCAGGACCACGTCGCGCACACCCGGCATACCCAGTGCCGCGCTGTAATCCACCGCGCGCAAATGTCCATGCGCCGTAGTCGACAGGATGGGCGCCGCAAACAACGTGCCCTTGATCTCGGGAATGTCGTCGACATAGGTGGCGTCTCCCGCGACTTGTGCGCGGGCGCTCTCGTGCGCACGCGACACCCCTGCCGCCAGGCTGCTGGCAATCAGTCTGTCCGGTGCATTCATGCGACCTCCTGCGGCAGGGTGAATGTTTCCAGATTGATTGCCTGCATGCCCTGTTGCTCCAGCCAGAAGCGTTGTAACAGGTTGCCCAGCACCTCGCTGCGGTAGGCGGCGCTGGCGCGCATGTCCGAGATCGGAGAGAACTCGCTGCGCAGGTTGTCCATCGCGAGGCGTACGGTCGCCAGCGACCAGGGGGCGTGGCGCAGCAGGGTTTCGGTTTTGCGCGCGCGCACCGGCGTGGCCGCCACGCCACCGGCGCCGATGGACACGGAGGTGACCCTGCCATCGTAAACGCGCAAGGCAACCGCCAGGCAAACGGCGGAGATATCGTCGTCGTAGCGCTTCGAAATCTTGTACACGCGCAGGAACTCACCCGCAACGGGCTGCGGCACATTGATCCAGGCCAGCACCTCGTCCTTTGCGATGACGTTCTTTCGGTAGCCGATGTACAGATCTTCCAATGGCAACTCGCGGTTTGCGCGCGCACTCATCAGCACCACGTTGGCGCCCAGCGCAATCAGCAGCGGCATCGAGTCGCCAATCGGGGACCCATTGGCAACATTGCCGCCGAGCGTGCCGGAGTTGCGCACCGGCAGCCCGGCAAACCGCTGGGCAAATGCCTTGAGCTCCGGGCGCGACTCGAGCAGGGCCGCGAACGCGTCGACCAGCGGCACGGCGGCGCCAATGGCCAGATGGTTCGGATACCGTTCGATGCGGCGCAGTTCTGCCACCCGGGTGGTATCCAGCACCCGGCCAAACTGCATGTGCAGCTTGTTCACCCACAGGCCCACGTCGGTGCATCCGGCCACCAGTTGTGCGTCCGGGTACTGCGCACGTGCGCGCAGCAAGTCTGCCAGCGTGCGCGGGGCGAGGTAAGGGGAGTCCGGCGTCGGCGTTGTGGCGGGCAGCGCAAGCTGCTGCAGGCGCGCCACCACGGTGGCTTCGTCGACACGCTGCATGGGCAGGTGGTCCATGTTTTGTGCGGCTTGCAGAATTGGCTTGTAGCCGGTACAGCGGCACAAGTTACCAGACAACTCTTCTTGCGCCAGTTCACGGCTGATCGGCTGGCCCTTGGCGGTGTGGTTTTGGTACATGCCAAACAGGCTCATCACAAAACCCGGTGTGCAAAAGCCGCATTGCGAGCCATGGCACTGGACCATGGCTTCCTGGGCTGGATGCAGGCTGCCGTCTGGACTAGCCAGGTCTTCGATCGTCCACAACGCCATGCCGTTGATGGAATGCGCCAGGCGAATGCAACTGTTTACCGCACGGTAGCGCAATTGCTCGCCTTGCAACTCGGCCAGCACGACGGTGCAGGCACCGCAATCGCCCTCGCCGCATCCCTCCTTGGTGCCGGTGCAAGCCAAGTCCTCGCGCAACATGTCCAGCAGGGTGCGGTTGGCGTCGACGCCGTCGAGTGTGACGATCTGTCCGCGCCGGAAAAAGCGGATGGGCTGGGTCTTCATGCAGTGATGTCCTCCACGCAATGGTACGCGCTAGGGTAAAACAGGGGGTTGCAGTCCGCCATACACGTTAGCATGGAGAGGCAATGTCCATGCCAGCATGAGAGAACAAGCAATCTTTGACAAGGTCGACGTTCACTTGGGCGTGTTGTTCGAAGATGCCATTGTCGCGCGCTGGCTGCGCCGCCGGGTCAACGGCGTGGCGTCAAAGTTGCTTGACGGTAAAGTGGTGCCTGCGCCACAACGCCGCCATCTCTGAGACAGCGGCATCATTCCTGAATTACCGAAACCAACGATAAGAGCCGGCATGACCACTCCCAGATTGCACCTGTCGGGTATTACCAAACGTTACCCGGCGGTGGTTGCCAACAGCGACGTGTCCCTCACGG
>JAJAZK010000098.1 GCA_026785765.1 Rhodoferax sp.
CAGCAGCAGTCCGTCGTTGCTAAATACCAATTTATGCACATCGCTGGAATGGCCCATGCCGCGCGATTTGACGATGTAGAGTCCGCGAATGCGACGTTGCCCCTCGTTTTCCTCCAATTCCCTGACGACGATCCACGTGTCAATCAGCGAAGACACGCCAATTTCACCGCTCGTGTCATTTTGCGCGGCCGAAGAGACCAGGCTGGTGAAGAATCCAGTGATGCTGTTGGATTTGAGGGCATCGATCATGCGTGTGAGCATGGACTGACCTTCAAGCCGGTTCCCTTGCCCCAGCAGACTTGTCAGCGGATCGATGACAACGGCTCTTGGCTTGAAATCGGCCAGCAGCTTGTACAAGTCAAGCAAGTGCTTCTCAAGACCAAAAAACGAGGGTCGGGTGGATACGATTTTCAGCAGTCCCTTCTTTACCAGCGGCTCAAGCTCGAATCCGATGGAACTCAGGTTCTGGATCAATTGGCCTGGTGATTCTTCATACGAAATTAACAGGCAGCGCTCCCCACGCCTGCACGTCTCCACCGCGAACGCGGCTGCGAGACTGGTCTTGCCAGTGCCGGCGGTACCCGAGGCGAGTATGGTGCTGCCTCTGGTGTAACCACCACCCTGGAACAACTTGTCCAGTGATGCAATGCCTGTCGACACCCGTTCGGCCGTGCCCGGTTGGTCCAGGCCTGCAGAAGTGATGGGGATGACTGACAGCCCACCGCTGTCGATGACGAACGGATACTCGTTGGCTCCGTGGTTGGAGCCGCGGTATTTGATGACACGAATTCGCCGTGTTGCGATCTGCTCCCTGACGCGGTTGTCCACAAGAATGATGCAGTCGGAAATGTATTCCTCCAGACCGTGGTGAGTGAACGCGCCTTCTTTCACTTCGCCGGTGATCAGTGCGGTGACTTTTTTGTCCTTGAGCCAACGAAAAAGTCGTTTGATTTCAAGGCGTAGGATACCCGCATCCGTTACGCCGGCGAACAACGATTCGATGGAATCCAGCACGACGCGCTTCGCCTTGATGGAGTCGATGGCATGTTCAAGTCGAACAAAGATTCCTTCGAGGTTGAATTCCCCGGCTTCCTGGATCTCTTTTCGTTCCAGCAGAACACAGTCGACAATAATTTTTTTCTCAGCGACGAGCGTCTGCAAGTTCATTTGCAGCGAAGCCACGTCTTTGTACAACTCATCCTTAGTCTCTTCAAACGACATGAAGACGCCAGGTTCGTTGAAACTGCTCACGCCGCTTATCAAAAAATCAACGCCAAGCAGTGTCTTCCCGGTACCGGTGCCGCCACTCAACAAGGTGATTCTGTTTCTCGGAAGTCCGCCTTCCGTGATTTCGTCAAAGCCTTTTATGCCCGTCAGGCACTTTTGCATTGCGACCTCGGGCGAGAGGCTTTTCTTGCGGGGTTTGCTCATGGATGGAACTCCAGCGTCACTTGAAGCCATTGGCCACCTCGATTCAATTGCATGACGGATAGTGTCCGATCAGACACATGTGCGGGCGAGCCCAGTCCTGTATTGGTTTCTCGGCCACTGACGGTATGCATGGCGCGGGCGCACGTCTGTGTGTCAGCGCACACAAGATTTTGTTGTGTGCGTCACCGCACAGACTGCCTGCCGTCCGGACGCCACGATACCTTATGCAGATCTCCGTTGCAGTCCAAACTCTGAGCGCCTTCCGATGGGCCTGGGCATGACATCTACCCAGCCGTCAGTGGGGGGAATGTTCATTCGCGGGGTGGGCACGGCAACACCCCCGACGCGTTATACCAAGGCCGAATGCCTGGCCGCTTTTGAGCAGTCGGACTGGTTCGGTCGGCTGGACGCGCGGTCCCACCTTATCGCACGGACGGTACTTCAGCGCGACAACGGTATCGACGCACGCCGCCTGGCCGTAACGAAGTTGGACGAAGTTTTCCACATCGACCCCGACACGCTGGCGCAGCGTTTTCTGGCGCACGCTCCCACCTTGGCTTCCACTGCAGCAACGCGTGCGCTGACGGCCGCCGGAGTGGCTGCGCACGACATCGACGCCGTGGTTGTGAGCACCTGCACTGGCTACCTGTGTCCAGGCCTTTCCGGCTACGTCGCCGAGCGACTGGCCTTGCGCGCCGACGTGCAGGCGTTCGACCTGGTCGGCCAGGGCTGTGCGGCGGCCCTGCCCAACTTGCAGCTCGGGCGCGCGCTGCTGGCATCACTCACCTGCAAGCATGTTTTATCGGTATGCGTGGAGGTCAGCAGCGCTGCGATGTACCTCGACAACGACCCGGGCGTATTGATCAGCGCCTGCCTGTTCGGCGACGGCGCGGGAGCGGCTGTCCTCTCAGGCGAACCGACATCGGCGGCCTTTGTCGGCCGGGGCATCGAGTGGATCGACCACAGTTCGTTGCTGGACCCGTCGCAGCGCGACGCGCTCAAGTTCGAGACGCGCAACGGCATGCTGCGCAACGTGCTGACGCGCACGGTACCGGCACTGGCGGCCGATTACGCCCTGCGTGTCTTGCACACCGTGTTGTCGCGCGCGGGTCTGCACAGTGATGACATCAAGACCTGGATCCTGCACGCCGGCGGGCGCGATGTGTTGCAGGCGGTGCAGCGCCGCTTCGAGTTGCAGGCTTCGGACCTGCGCTACAGTGCAG
This sequence comes from Rhodoferax sp., assembly GCA_026785765.1. Lineage (GTDB taxonomy): Bacteria > Pseudomonadota > Gammaproteobacteria > Burkholderiales > Burkholderiaceae_C > CAISIP01. The sequence goes on from JAJAZK010000098.1 coordinate 2,655, forward strand.
CCATGCTGCGCGAGTACGGCAACCTTTCCAGCGCCTTCGTTTACTTCGTGCTGCAGGCCGCGCTGGCCGACGACGCGCCTGCGGGCTGGTGGTGGCTGTCGGCCTTCGGTGCCGGCTTCAGCAGCCATGGCGCCCTGCTGCGGGTGCATTGATGATCCGAATGGCGTCTATTGCGAGCGCATGCGTATGACC
>JAJAZK010000099.1 GCA_026785765.1 Rhodoferax sp.
GCGGTAACCACCATCGGGCGGCAGGTAATGGCTGTAGTTGATACCGATGGTCTGGCCAGCCCCGGTGCTTCGCAGCGCGCCAAAATCGCCCACCACCGTGGAGTGGGTAAAGCTGGCGCCCAGCACGCCACCCAGGCGGTACAAGGGCACCCGGTAGTTGGCGCCAAACTGCTGCACGTCCTTGGTGCGCTCAACGGAAGTGGTGTAGGCCCCGGTGAACTGGTGGTCCAGATTGAACAGGTTGGAATGCGAGCCCGACAACGTCAGGCGATCATTGCCGGTAGCGCGGGAGCCGGTGTTGGACAGGCTGGTGGCAAAGGTCCAGGCCTTGCCTTCGGTCACCACCAGGCGCGCGTCAATCTGGTCGGCCTCTTCCGCTTCCTTCAGCGCAACCTGCACCTGTTTGCCCGGGTTTTCGTTGGCAATCGTGGTCTGCACCGCCAGCGTCTTGAAGTTGGGCGCACTGCCCTCCTGCAGTTCCGGCAGGCTGGCGCGGATGTTGGCCTCGTCCAGGCGCTGGGTTCCTTCGACGCGCACCTTTCCAATAACGAACTTGATGATTTTCAGGCTCACCGTCTCGGTCACTTCCTGCGGCGGCAATACAACCCGATGCAGAGCAAAACCACGCTCTTTAAGGGCCGCTTCCAGGGCCGCCGTGGCCTTTTGCAAGGTCTCGATCGACGCATCGCTGCGCAGGAACGGCGCCAGCACACGGGTGGTCTCGCCAGCCGCCAGCGGGTTCTCCCCGCTGATATCAAAGCCGCGGATGGCAAAGACCGGTTTGGCTGGTGTGCTCATGGCCGGTAGCTGCGCTGGCGCCGTGGCAGGCGTCTGGCCAATGGCAACCGGCGCCAGCACGCACAGCAGCATGGCCAACACCGAACCACGACCGGCAACACTACCGCCGGGGACTTGTGACCGGTGCGCGGAGATGCAAGCTTCCATCGGAAAAGTGGGTACGTTCAACGACACTGGTTGGCCGGTCGGCTGACCGTCTCGTTCAATACCGTTTGCAGCATGGGGTTGGTGCTGTCGGGTTTGGGTGTTCGGTCGAAGTCCAGGAACAACGGTATCTGCAACGGACGCACGGTACGCCCGGTATCGCCGGCAAAGCCAGTTTCGCCCTTGCCCAAGTGCAGGGTTTCGCTGCTGGTGGTGACTTCGATATGGCCGTCGCGCACAAACACATACAGGCCCTGCTCGTCTACGGGCAGCGCCGCGCTGGAGAAGAGTTGCTTGCTGTCCACCGGCACCGTATCAGGGCGCGGCAGGTTCTCCATGGCCGGAATCGGCGCGCTGAGTGCGCGCATGCCGGTGCTGCTGACGAACAGCCCCTGCCCGGCACTGAGTACCTGCAAGGCGGTTTGCCCCGCCGTGCCGAACGACCCCGTAGGAGTAACTTCGATGGTGCCGAGCCAGGTGAAGAAACTGCAACTGTCGCCACACTCGATGTCCAGCCCGGTACCTCGAATGCCGATGGTGGCGGTGGCCGTCGTAAAACCCACATTCCGGTTGTTTGCCTTGGAAATCAGCCCGGTCAGGGCACGCGCCGAACCGCGCAACAACGAGACCAGAAAGCGACCGTCGGACGGATTCTTTTCATCGAAAACGAAGGTGTCCACCCGAAAACGCGTTGCCGCGCCCAGCGTCAGGCGGCTGTCGTCGCGAAACGCCAGCACGCCCCTGGCGGCAGCACCCGTCTCCACCGTCTCACCCGGGTAGATAGAGCCACCATCGACCAGCCGGCGGCGCGCGCCCGCACCATCCACCGCCATGATTTCGCCCTGGGTGGCGACCAGCTTGGCGCTGGCCTGTACCGCGTTGCTGCGCGCCGCCTCACTCACCTTGGCCGCTTCACCGGCGCAGTCGCGCTGGCAGATGCGCGCATCGAAGTCGGTACCACGAATACCAATGGTGGCGGTCTTGGTCTGCAGCTTGGCCGCGTCTGGCGAGCCTTTGGCAATCAGCCCGGTGATGGCGCGCAGCCCGCCCGAGAACAGTTGCATCACCATGCTGTTGTCGCTGGCACCCTCGCGGTACTGGTAGCGCTGTACCACCAGGTCGGTGCCCGGGCGCAGCGTCATGCGGGTGCCGTCTTGCATGCGGACTATGGCGGTAGAGCCTTCGGCGGTACTCAGCGTGTCACCCTCCTTGAACGTCAATCCTTTGCCAAGGATGCGCGCACCCTGCCCCGGTGTCTGCGCGTAACCCACCCCACGGGTGAATTCAACCTCGCCCGAGGCCTGGGCGCGCACCGGCGCGGCGCCTGAAAACGAGGTGGCCAATACGAGCAGGTGCAGCAGCGCGCCAACACTCCAGCGCGATTGTTCCGGCAGAAGGTTCAACGGCATACTTCACCTTCTGTGACGATGGTATCGTCAGACTTCTTCTTTTTGCTGCCGACGGCGTTCGTATCCGAGGCGCCCGCTTGTTGCTCCTGCACCGCCGCCTGGAACTTGTCCAGGAATGTCACCAGCACATCGATTCCCGACGTAGCGGCAAGCCCACCTCCCACTTCGGCGGGTGGCGGACTCACCGTAATCCCGTTGATGCTGTAGCTGACAGGAAGATTCCCGGATGTGGCCAACGGACCAAATAGCATGGTTCCGCGTGCAGTCGCCGTGACCCCGTTGGCGCCGAACACCTCGCCGTTCTGGTACAGGTTGTTGTCGGCGCTGAGAAAGACTTTGCCCCGCGTGGAACGCACGAAGCCATCA
>JAJAZK010000100.1 GCA_026785765.1 Rhodoferax sp.
CGCAGCAAATTGAGCAAGGCTTCGTCGTCGTCTTCCCCGGTCACCACCAGCGACGCCCGGCGCTGTTCCAGTTCATTCTCGAACTCGTCTGCACGAAAACGCTCGGCCAGCGTCGCATTGTTGGCCAGTTCGTCTATAACGCCAGGGTGCTGCATCAGGTAACGCGACGGCCAGCGCGCGCTGCCCAACAAGCGCAGCAACCTTTCATGCACGCTGGGGCGTTCGAGTAGCAGTGCCAGGTAACTCTCGCGTCGCAGCAGGGGTTCGATCCAGTCGGCCAGACCCATAGCCGAGTGCTCGCTCACCGTCCCGCTGCGGACCCAGGCGGCCGTACGGATGACCAGCTTGACCAACCGTGCGCGCGATTCGTCGCGCAACGCAAGAAAGCGCGGATGGTCACACCAGCTGGCAACACGCTGTCGAAAATTGTCCGGAAGGGTGGCCAGGGCATCGCGCAGGCTGGCTGGGGATGACGATGGCGCCCCCGGACCACTGCTGCAGCCTTTGCAGTCGGCGCTTTCGCCGCCCAGCAGCGCATCGAACTCCTGTGCGACGGCCTCGCGATGGCGGTCCAGCTCGACCAGGAAACTGCGCGTGCCGTCGCAACCCATGGCGCGCGCGACCCAAGCCAGGTCCTCGTCGGCGGTTGGCAGCACATGGGTCTGCTGGTCATCGAGGTACTGGATGCGGTGCTCCACCTGGCGCAGGAAGACATAGGCCTCGGCCAGTGCTTCCACGGTACCTGCTGACATAAGCCCTGCGCGGCCAAGGCGCGGCAGGGCATCCAGCGTCGAGCGGGTGCGCAACTCGGGAAACTGTCCGCCGCGGACGACCTGCAGTAGCTGCACAATGAACTCGATCTCCCGGATGCCGCCACGGGACAGCTTGACGTCATTGCTGCGTTCCGGATGGCCGGCCCTGCGGCGCGCCGCATGTTCGCGGATCTGGCGGTGCAGCACGCGTAGCGCATCGAACACGTTGTAGTCAAGATAGCGCCGGAATACGAATGGCAACACCGCTGGGCGCAGCGCCCCTGCGCTGCCATCGGCCACTGCACTGGCGGGCGCGACGACACGGCTTTTGAGCCATGCGAAACGCTCCCATTCGCGGCCCTGAACGTGAAAGTACTCTTCCAGTGCTCCCAGCGAGATCGCGGCCGGCCCGGAATTGCCGTTCGGTCGCAGCGCCAGGTCTACGCGAAAGACAAAGCCGTGTTCCGTGGTGTCCCCGATCAGGCCGTAGATTGCCCGTACCGCCTTGCCAAAGTATTCCTGGTGCGATATTCGGTTGCGCCCGTGGCTGTTGCCCGGCGTTTCACCGTCCTGGTCGAAAACATAGATCAGGTCCACGTCACTCGACACGTTGAGTTCACGCGCACCCAGTTTGCCCATGCCGATGATCCACAGGCCCGGGCGTTGCCCGTTGGCAGCACATGGCGCTCCGTATTGTTCGTCGAGTACGGCTTGCACATGCGCACAGGCTTGATCCAGAGCGAATTCGGCCAACTCCGTCATCACAGCCGTGACCTGCCGCATCGGCAATTGCTGGTCACAGTCCAGGGTCAGCACGCGCTCCAGCACCAGTTGGCGCAGGATACGCAGTGCGGTGGACAAATCGGTGCCACCAGCCAGCAAGCCTTGGACCACCTGCGCAAAATGCGCGCGCGTGGGCAAACCAGGTGCCAGCGCCAGCAGTTGAACGCCGTAGCGGCGGCGCACCCGTTGTGCGAAGCGGGAATAGGCGGAGAGATTGGCCGCCACAGCTGGCGACGCGGTTGTGCCCTGGTGCGCCGGCGCAAACCGGGACAGCTCAGACGCGCTGATGCGGGTCATAATTCCTGCTACCGACGCCTATCCTCAATGGATGACCTGACGCCTGCACCATCGCCGCTGCTGAGAGCCTATGCCTTTGTTGCACGCTGGTCCTTGCGGCTGTTATTGACGGCATGGCTGCTGCTGGCATTGTCCTGGGGGCTGCTGCATTTGCTCATTGTGCCGCGAATCGGCGAGCTGCGTCCGTACCTGGAACGTTCGGCCTCGCACGTGCTGGGGGTCCCGGTCAAGATCGAGTCCATCGCTGCGTACTCCACCGGGATCATCCCGGCGTTCGAGCTGACCAACATGGGCCTGTACGACCCCGAGGGACGCGAAGCCTTGCGTCTGCCCCGGGTTCTGGTGTCGCTGTCTGCGCAGTCGCTGCTGGCCCTGAAGTTCGACCAGTTGTACGTGGACCATCCGACCCTGAATGTGCGCCGCGCGGCGGATGGAAAGTTGTTTGTCGCCGGACTGGACGTCTCCGGCTCCGGGCCAACCGATGGCCGTGCGCTGGACCATCTGTTTTCGCAACCCGAGCTTGTGATTCGCCAGGGATCGGTGGTCTGGACAGACGAGCAGCGCCAGGCTCCGCCGCTTGTATTGCGCGACGTCGATCTGGTCATGCGCAATAGCGCACGACGGCACGAAATACGGCTGGACGCGACGCCGCCTGCGCAGTGGGGTGAGCGGTTTGGGCTCTTGGCAAAGTTTGAACAGCCATTCCTGTCCATGAACAATGGCCGCTGGCGTGAGTGGTCGGGGCAGGTGTTTGCCTCGTTTGACCATGTTGAGGTGTCCGAGCTCAAACGGTATACCGAACTCGGAATCGATGTGCAGCGCGGCCGCGGTGCAGTGCGTGCATGGGTCGATGTGCGCCTCGCCCGCGTGGTGGCGGCGACGGCCGACCTTGCGCTGGCCGATGTGTCAGTCCGTTTGCAGCCGACGCTGGCAGCGCTGGAGCTCAATGGGCTTAGCGGGCGCCTCACTGGCAATCTCCCGGTTGGTGCAGTTGAGGTGTCCACCCAGGGGTTGGGTTTCGAAACCGTCCAAGGCTTGCGCTGGCCGGGTGGCAATTTTCGGCTGCTCCAGACCGAGGCCAACGCGACCCGGCCGGCACACGGTGAGCTGAGCCCCGACCAGTTGGATTTGGCGGCACTTTCGCAAATTGCCAGCCGCTTGCCGCTCGGCCCTGCGGTGCACGCAGCGCTTGAGCGCCATGACCCGAAGGGTGTTGTTGATCGGCTCGGCGCCAAGTGGGTAGGGCCAGCCGACGCGCTGACCCAGTATTCGGCCCAGGGCCGGGTCCGGCAGCTTCGGGTCAAGGCGATTGCGGCGGCGGCGGCATCGGCATCGGCAAAGCCGGGCGGCAGCGTCACGCCGGGTGTGCCGGGAATCGAGGGCGCGGACCTGGATTTCGAACTGACCGAGTCTGGTGGCAAGGCCAGTCTCCTGGTGCAGGACGGCAGCCTGACGCTACCGGGAATATTCGCAGAACCGCAGCTACCCTTTTCGCGCTTGGCGGCCAACCTGGCTTGGCAAATCGAGCGTGATCGGGTGAAGGTGCAGGCCTCTGGCGTCAAGTTTTCCAATGCCGACACAGAAGGCGAACTCCAGCTGCAATGGCAGACCAGTGATCCGGCACGCTCGGCCGGCCGGTCGCGTTTTCCGGGACTGCTGGACATGCAGGGCAGTTTGTCGCGCGCGGCCGCGACGCGGGTGCACCGCTACCTGCCACTGGTGCTGCACGAGAATGTGCGCTTCTATCTGCGCGATGCGGTGCAGGGCGGCACATCCAACAACGTGCGCTTCAAGGTCAAGGGCGATTTGTACGACCTGCCCTATGCCAATCCGCGCCAGGGGGAGTTTTCCCTCACCGCGTCGGTACGGGACGGTGTGCTGGCGTACGTGCCGAGTAGTTACCAGAGCGCCGAGTCGCTGCCGTGGCCGGTTCTGGGGCAGCTCTCGGGCGACTTGGTGTTTGATCGCAGCAGTCTGCGTTTTACCAGTGTCCGCGCGAGCCTGCTGGGGTCACCCGCGCTCCAGTTGTCAAGGGGGGAGGGCTTGATCGCCGACCTTCTGGCGCCGACAGTGCTGGCACTGGGCTTTGACGCCCGCGGCCCATTGGCCGACATGCTGTCGGCGCTGAATGGCTCGCCGATGGCATGGTTTGTTGGCAATACCCTTGCGCGCGCCAGTGCCAGCGGCAGCGCCGACCTGCGGTTGAAACTGTCGGTCCCTTTGGCCGCTTTGGACAAAACCACAGTGCAGGGCAATCTGGCGCTGACCGGAAACGACTTCCAGCTGGCACCGGATATGCCGCGATTGGCCCGGGCGCGTGGTGCGGTTGCATTTTCCGAGACCGGTTTCTCGCTTAACGCGATCCAGACCCGGGTCCTTGGCGGGGACGTTCGAATCGATGGCGGCAGTGTTCCAGTGCTGGCTGCAGCCACCGGCGGGGCGCGGGCGGCTTCCACGCTGTCCTTTCGGGCACAGGGAACGGCGACCGCCGAGGGCTTGCGCCAGGCGCGTGAACTCGGCGCCATCACACGACTCGCCCAGTACGCCACTGGAGCCGCAGCCTACAGCGCCACCTTTGCCCTGCGCGCGGGGCTGCCGGAGATCTCGGTAACCAGCACACTCGCAGGAATGGCGCTGGACTTGCCCGCGCCGCTGAACAAGGCGGCCGAGGCCGCGCTGCCATTGCGCGTGGAGTCGACAGTTCTGCGCGAGTCCATGCTGCCACAAGCCGGTGGTCGGGTGCGCCTGCAGGACCAGTTGTCGGTAGATATGGGCCGGATCGGGTCCGTCACGTACGTGCGCGATCAGTCCGGGCCGGAGCCCAGGGTGCTGCGTGGTGCTATCGGTATCGGCCTGGCGGCGGATGAGTCGGCCGTGCTGCCCGTTGAGGGGGTGATGGCGAACGTCAACCTGGCAACGGTGGACCTGGACGCCTGGTCCGAGGTGCTCACCCGCGTTTCTGGTACACGGCTGGCCGGGCTGGACGCGCCGGTTGCATCGGCGGCTGGTGGCCCGGAGGCGCTGGCGCGTGGCTACCTGCCCAATACCTTTGCGCTGCGTGCACGCGAGTTGTCGACTGGGGGGCGCAAGTTGCGCGCAGTTTTGGTCGGTGGTTCACGTGACGGTTCCACCTGGCGCGCCAATGTCGATTCGCAGGAGCTCAACGGCTATGTGGAATACCGGCAGGCGCTCACCAACAGCCCGGGCCGGGTGTTTGCGCGGCTGTCCCGGCTGACTCTGGCCGCCGGCGCAGCGACGGACGTGGAAAAACTGCTGGATGAGCAACCGGCCAGCATTCCGGCATTGGACATTGTGGTCGATGAGTTTGAATTGCAGGGCAAACGCCTGGGCCGCGTCGATATCGAGGCGGTGAACCGTGCGGTCGCTGCTGGGGCAGCCGGAGTGCGCGAGTGGCGGCTGAACCGGTTCGATGTCACCACCCCGGAGGCCGCGTTCCGTGCCTCCGGTAACTGGGCCGCACTGAACCCCCCGGGCCCGGCGGGTCCCGGCCCGGGCGCGGCAAAGGCCGAAGCGCGCCGCACGGTCATGAACTTTCGGTTGGACATCAACAATTCCGGCGACCTGCTGGGCCGTTTCGGCATGAAAGACATTGTTCGCCGCGGCAAAGGCGTGATGGAAGGCCAGGTGGCATGGGCCGGTTCGCCGCTGGCCCTGGACTACGCGTCGCTTGGTGGCGCATTCAACGTCAATATCGAAGGAGGACAATTCCTCAAGGCCGACCCTGGTCTGGCCAAGTTGCTGGGGGTGCTGAGCCTGCAGTCATTGCCGCGGCGCCTGGCGCTGGACTTTCGCGACGTGTTCAGCGAGGGTTTCGTTTTTGATTTCCTGCGCGGCGACGTGCGCATCGAACGCGGAATTGCCAGCTCCAACAACTTGCAGATGAAGGGTGTGAATGCGGCCGTGCTGATGGATGGACGTGCCGACCTGGCGCGTGAAACCCAGGATATCCGGGTGGTTGTGGTTCCGGAAATCAACGCCGGTACGGCGTCGCTGATTGCCACGGTGATCAACCCGGCGATTGGCCTGGGGTCGTTTCTGGCACAACTGTTTCTGCGCCGCCCCCTGATCGAGGCGGCGACGCAGGAGTTCCATGTAGAAGGAAGCTGGGCAGATCCGAAGATCAGCAAAGTTCCGCGCAGGATTTTTCCATCGAGTTCGGCGGAGCCCGGAGCAGACGGGAAAACAGGGGTAGTGCCATGAAGGTCGCGACGATACAGATGGTGTCGGGTGTCTCTGTGGCCGCCAACCTGGAGCGTGCCGCAGCCTTGTTGGCCGAGGCCGCGCGCTCTGGCGCCGAACTGGCGCTGTTGCCCGAATATTTTTGCTTGCTCGGGCAACGTGACACCGACAAGCTGGCAGTGCAGGAGGCGTTTGGCGATGGGCCGATCCAGACCTTCCTGAGCGACACGGCGCGCGAACTCGGTCTGTGGATTGCGGGTGGGACGATTCCCCTTAGCTGCGATCAGTCCGTGCCCGGTGGCGCAGACCATGTATTCAACAGCCTGCTGGTTTTTTCACCGCAGGGCGAATGTGTACAGCGCTACGACAAGATCCATTTGTTCCGCTTTGACAACGGGCGCGAGCGCTACGATGAGTCCCGGGTGCTGCAACGCGGCGCGCAGCCCAGACTTTTTTCCCTGCCTGCGCGCGACGGCCACACTTGGAAGGTTGGCCTGAGCGTGTGTTACGACCTGCGCTTTGCGGAGTTGTACCGTGGTTATGCCGCCCAAGGCAGCGAGTTAATGCTCGTGCCCAGCGCATTCACGCACACCACGGGACAAGCCCATTGGGAGGTGCTGCTGCGCGCGCGGGCGATCGAAAACCTGTCCTATGTAGCGGCGCCGGCGCAGGGCGGGCTGCACGAAAACGGCCGACGCACCTGGGGTCACTCCATGTTGATCGACCCTTGGGGCAAGGTGTTGTGTCAACGCGCCGAGGGCGAGGGGGTCGACCTGGCGGAGCTCGACGCGGGGCAACTGGCGCTTATGCGTGGGCAGTTGCCAGCACTGCAACATCGGGTTTTATGACGCCTGCGCAAGCAGGCGCGGCCTACTTTTCTGGCTCCTGCTGCGGATCTTTGGGCTGGGCACCGGGCAGTTCGCCGTTTTTGCGCCCTGAGAACATGGTCCACCAGACAATTGCGAGCAGGATCACCAGCGCACCAAATGCCTCAAGCAAAATCAGACCCATGATTCAACTCCTATGGCGCGACTGCGCCAGACTTGCGTATGTAGCGATTCTAGGAATCCTGACGGCGTGTTCCAGTACACCGGCCCCAAGCCAGTTGCCACAACCGGGCTTTGCGACACCGGCTGCACCTGCCGATAGCGCCGAAGCGGACTTAGTCGACATCGACTCCCAACCCCTGCCTGCACCCATCCTGCAGCCAAAGAGCCGCTGGACGCCGGTCCGCTGGGCCAGCTTGCCGGGACTGGCTGACGACGCATTGCATGAGGCCTGGAACGCCTGGGTGCGCAGTTGCGAGCGGCCGCACCCGGCTTTTGTGCGCTTGTGTCCTGACATCCGCGTGCTCAGCCTGGCATCGGCCGCACAACAACGCAGCTGGATGGCGCAGCAGCTGCGACCGTATCGCGTGGAACCTTTGTCCGGTGCCACGGACGGCTTGTTGACAGCCTACTATGAGCCGGTCTTGCAGGCCTCTCGCAAGCGCCAGCCGCAGTTTCAGGTTCCCCTGTACCGCGTGCCGCCCGGCCTGGTCGCGCGTCGGCCCTGGTTCACGCGCCAGGAAATGGAAACCCTGCCGCAGGCGCAAGCGGCCCTGCGCGGCCAGGAGATCATGTGGCTGGCCGACCCGGTGGACGCTCTGGTGCTGCAAATTCAGGGCTCGGGGCGCTTGCGCGTCACCGAGCCCGATGGCAGCGAGCGCATCGTGCGGCTGGCTTTTGCGGCTACCAACGAGCAGCCGTATGGCAGCGTCGGGCGCTGGTTGCTCGACCAGGGTGCTTTGCGCGATGCATCCTGGCCATCCATCAAGAACTGGGTGTCGCAGAACCCGCAGCGGGTCACCGAAATGTTATGGAGCAATCCACGCACCGTGTTTTTTCGCGAAGAGCCTTTGTCCGACCTTGACGCGGGGTTTGGCCCGCGCGGGGCACAGGGAGTGGCGTTGACACCAGGCCGCTCAATTGCAGTTGACCGCGACAGCATTCCGTACGGGACGCCTGTCTGGCTGGTATCCAGTGGCCCGGTCACCCAGTTGCAGCGGCTGGTGCTGGCCCAGGACACTGGGAGCGCAATCACTGGCGCAGTGCGTGCCGACTATTTTGTCGGCTGGGGCCCGCTCGCCGGCGAAATTGCCGGCCGTTTCAAGCAGCCCCTGCAGATGTGGGTGCTGTGGCCCAAGTAGCCAGGGCTTCGCTTCGGGATGTGAGGGTTTGCGCAATTCAACGCCGGGCGCGCGCCAGCTTGGGTTTTGGCGTCGCTGGCGCGGTGCTGGCGGCTGGCGCAGCGTGAGGCCCGACCAGGTGGCCAAGCGGCAAGGCGCCAGCGGCTTTGATTTCGCCGAGAGAAAAACTGGTCTGGATGTCCTTCACATTGGGCAGGTTCATCAGGCTTCCCAGCGCAAAACGCGAGAACGCATCCAGGTCCTGCGCCACCACTTGCAACTCGAATGTTCCAGTGCCGCTGATGTAATGGCACGACACCACCTCAGGCAAACGCGACAGTGCATCTTCCAGAGTCTTTGTGCCCTCGGCAGTGTTGCGTTCGGCGTCCAGGCGCACAAAGGCCAACACACCGAGCCCGACTTTGCGCCGGTTGATTTCGGCGCGGTAACCGGTGATAAAGCCTTCGTCTTCCAGCACGCGTACGCGCCGCCAACAGGGCGCGGCGCTCAAGCCGACGCGCAGCGCAAGTTCTGCGTTGGTCAACCGCCCGTTGTCCTGCAAATGCCGCAAGATGGCGATGTCGTACTTGTCAAGACGTTCCATCCTTGCGATTATTGAGCAAGATTCTTTCTTTCTATGGCCTTAATGTGGATAAGAAAGAAAAGACTTATCCGGACATCAGGCATACACTTTGCTCTGATTTTTCGGCCTTGCAAGCTGCCGGGTTGCCGCCTTCTGGCGCTGTGCAGGGAATGGCGTCGACCCTTTGACCAGAGACTCCCAACCATGAACGCACCGCTACCCGAGCACATCCGCAAGGCCCTGGAAACCGTCACGCTCGACGACAAGTACGTGCTGGACTACGGCAACGCGTTCATGAGCGGTGTTCAGGCCCTGGTGAAATTGCCAATGTTGCAGCAACTGCGCGACCAGTTGGCGGGCAAGAACACAGCTGGCTTCATCAGTGGCTACCGCGGCTCGCCCCTGGGCGGCTATGACCAGGCGCTGGTCAAGGCGGCAAAGCATCTGAAAAAACACAACATCGTGTTCCAGCCGGGTGTCAACGAGGAGCTTGCGGCGACCGCATTGTGGGGAACACAACAATTGGGGTTTTCACCGCCCGGCACCAACCGTTTCGATGGCGTCTTTGGCATCTGGTACGGCAAGGGGCCGGGCGTGGACCGCTGTTCGGATGTATTCAAGCATGCCAACATGGCCGGCACCACTCCCTGGGGCGGAGTCATCGCCGTGGCGGGCGATGACCATGTGGCGAAGAGCTCCACGGCAGCGCACCAAAGCGACCATATCTTCAAAGCCTGCGGATTCCCGGTGTTTTTCCCGGCGGACGTACAGGAGATCCTGGATCTGGGCGTCCACGCCTTTGCGATGAGCCGTTTCTCGGGTGTTTGGGCTGGCATGAAGACGATTCAGGAGATCGTCGAGTCGAGCGCCACTGCGATGATTGACCCGCAGCGTGTGCAGATCCATTTGCCGCAGGACTTTGCCATGCCAGCTGGCGGCGTCCATATCCGCTGGCCGGATCACGCACTGGACCAGGAGGCGCGTCTGTTCGACACCAAGTGGTACGCGGCGCTCGCCTACATCCGCGCCAACCGGCTCAACTACAACGCCATCGAAGGCCCGAACGACCGCTTCGGTTTGATTGCCAGTGGCAAGGCCTACAACGACACGCGCCAGGCGCTGATCGATCTGGGGCTGGACGACGCCACCTGCCGCAAGCTGGGTATCCGCCTGCACAAGGTGGGCGTGGTGTGGCCATTGGAGGCCCAGCTCACGCGCGAGTTCGCCACCGGTTTGCAGGAAATCCTGGTGGTGGAGGAAAAACGCCAGGTCATTGAATACCAGTTGAAAGAGGAGCTGTACAACTGGCGCGCCGATGTTCGGCCGAATGTGATCGGCAAGTTCAACGAAGTCGAGGGCGACTTTTCGGGCGGTGAATGGTCCATGCCCAACCCGGCGGCGAATACCTTGTTGCGTGCCAACGC
>JAJAZK010000101.1 GCA_026785765.1 Rhodoferax sp.
CGGTGTGGTTGCCTGCCGTGCTGGTTTGATGTGTGGCGCGGGCTCAGCGCGCCTATGGATTTATTCTGGCGCGTAACTGCCTGGACTCTCGCCCGGGTTATGTAGCAACGGGCTGATTCAGTTCCCGGATGCGGTTGATTGCTTCCCCGGCGGACCAAAGCAAATTATTCACGTATGTGTCGATCTTATCGACCAACTCAGGTCTTGGCCCCTCTCTCCGTTCAGCAGAGCCATAGAACCGACGTTGCTCGGATTCGAGTGCTGCTCGATCCTTGTAGGGAGTTCGCGGCCAAGCCGCTGATCCCACCGCATGCCACAGCAGCGCTGTTCCGCGTGGAGACCCGCGCGCGCGCCGAGGCCCCGGTCGCGACCCGCTCGGCGTGTGCGCCGGGCCTGCGGCGTTCAGCTGCCGATCACGCCGCCGTCGTTCTTGGTGATCACGATGGTGGCCGAGCGCGGCCGCCTTCCAGCTCCGTAACCGGCGTTGGCGGGCCACTGGCTCTCGTATTTGGACGGGTCGCGGACATCGGCCATCTTGGTGTTTTCGCCGGGGTGCTGAATGTTTATGAACACCGCCCGCCCATCCGGGGTTTCGCACCAGCCGGTGATCTCGGCGCCTTTCGGTCCGACCAAAAAGCGTTTCAGGGTGGCCTCACTTTGTGGCTTGCCGATCTGCGTATCGACCCGCTTTTCGCTGCCGTCCGCCCGTTTGTATGCGAGTGTGCGTTTGCCGCCGTCGCCGAGTTTTCCTGGCAGCGCGGCCAGCATCATGCAGTTGGTCTGGTCGGTGTAGGCGCCGTCGTCGGTCTGAATCCAGCAAATTCCGGTGGCCGGGCTGAACACCAGCCCGTCGGGTGACGACATATCGTTGGCGTCAGACAGATTGGACAAATTGACCATGGCCTTGTCGGCACCGGCCTCGGAGGCGAACAGGTAGATATCCCACTTGAAGCGCGCGTCGGTCGGTTTGGCTTCGGCCAGGCGGATGATGTGCCCGTTCACGTTGCCAAGTTGTTGGCGCGTGCCGCGCATGTCGCTGTAGAAACGCGGATTGGCCGCGTCGGTGGAAATTTCACCATCCACCGTGCGGTTGCTGTTGTTGGTCAGCGTGAAGTAAATCTCGCCGTTGCGCGGGTTGACGCCGCCCCACTCGGGGCGGTCCATCCGGGTCGCACCTACCGCGTCGGCGGCGAGGCGGGTGAAGATGGCCACCTCGGCGTCAGAGGTGAATTCAAAGTCGGGATTCGCCGCCACGATCGGGTTCTTCATGGACAGTTCGATCCACTCGCCGACACCGTCATCGCGGAACTTGGCGACAAACAGCGTGCCGCGGTCAAGGTACTTGCTGCCCGTGGCCATGCGGTTGGCCGGGTTGGCGTCCTGCGATTCCCATTTGGCGTCGGACACGAACTTGTAGATGTATTCGCCGCGCGCGTCGTCGCCCATGTAGGCCACGATGGGTTGGCCGGCGACGGGGATCGCAAAGGTCACGTTTTCGTGGCCCATGCGGCCCAGCGCGGTACGTTTGTGCAGCGGCTGGTTTTTGTCGTAAGGGTCGATTTCCACGATGTAGCCAAAAGTGTTCATCTCGTTGCGGTAGTCTTCGCGCGCCGACGCAGCCAGTGCGCCGTTGTTCCAGCGCACATACTGGTCGGCAGCTCCACCGGTCTCCCAGCCGTGGCGGCTCGGTGCGCCGGCCGCGCGTCCATAACGGTTCAGCGCGACCACCGATTTGTCGTTGCGCCCGCGCCGGTCGTTGTCGTTGGCGGGACGCGAGAAATACCCGAACCAGTTCTCTTCGCCAGAGGCGTAGGTGCCCCATGGAGTTTTGCCGGTACCGCAGTTGTTCAGGGTGCCGCGCGAACGGGTGGCGTCCTGGTTGAACCGCGTCACCAGGTGCGGGCTGCCCTGCGCCGGCCCCATGATGACCGCGTCCGACATCGTGGTGACGCGCCGGTTGAACTGTGAGTCCGCCTTGTACGCCCAACTGCTGCCCTGGGACTGGACTTCCACCACCGACAGGCCGTGGATCATCAGCTCCTTGTCGACTTCATCACCCTTGCGCGGCAGGGTCGATGTGCCACCGTCAGCGTGTATGAAAAACGACGACAGCTTCTCGTCGGTTGTGGCCTCGTGGTTCATGGCGATCAGACCGCGCGAGTTGTAGGTGGCGGAGGCCTTGCCGCTGGCGTCCAGGCTGAACCATTCCATGCCGTCATGGTGGTCGCCAGAGCGTTTGTCAAAGTCGGTGTCGGTGCCGTCGTTCTTGAAAGCCGCTGTACCTGCCAGCAGAGGGTCGCCGAGGGCGACGATGACCTGCGCCTTGTAGCCCGCCGGAACGATCACCGTGTCGGCCAGGCTGCGTGGGACCGGTGCAAATCCCAGGGTGTCAATACGGTTTGCCATGCCGCCCATGCTGGCGCAACCGCTCAGTGCTGCAGTTCCGAATACGGCGCTCGTGGTGGCGGCAACTCCGCCTCGCAGCATGCCGCGCCGACTCAGTCGAACGCCCACGACATCGTCGAAACGGGGGTTCGAGCTGCGGTTCGAGTCTTCGTCGTTGAAGCTGTTGGATGGTTTGCCAATTGGCTGGTTCATGGTTTGGAAGTCCTGCTCAGGAGATAAAAAAGAATCCATGCAAATTGCGCTAATTCGATGACATTGGTGTGACAACCATGAGCATTTCGGGGTTGCTTCACAACGCTGGCGGATCGGGTGCAAACTCGGTCAAAGTTCCCAATCCACAAAGGAGCGTTCCATGCGCCAAGTTCTGGTTACGGGCCTTCTGGTCTCCTCCTTGTTATTACCTGCACCCGCCGCCTGGGCCCGTTACGATGCCGCCTCCGGCACCCCGGCGGTCGCTGAGCGACTGGGCCGAGCCCGTGACGCGATCCAGGCCAACGACTTCAGCAACGCGCTGGCCGAGTTGCAGGAGGCAGTGCTGGATGAACCGGCCAACCCGGATGTGCACAACCTGCTTGCGTATGCGTTTCGCAAACAGCCGCAGCCCGATCTGCCCAAGGCGTTTGCGCACTACCGCCAGGCTTTGCGCCTGGACCCGGGACATCGCGCCGCGCATGAATACATAGGGGAAGCCTACCTGATGGATCAAAAGCCGACGCAGGCCCGCGTCCATCTGGCGACCCTCGAAAAACTATACGGCAACCGGACCTGTGTGGAGTATCTGGAGCTGGCCCGCGCCATCGAAGACTACGAGCGCAAACGCAAGTAAGTGGGTCCGGCGCGCTCAGCGGCGCCGACCGTCGGCCAGCTTGATGGCACTACACGCCATGGCTCCAGCCAAGGCGCCAGCCAGGTGCGCTGCATAGACCACGTTGAAGCCCCAGTTCGGGTCGTAACCGATGGGCTGAGTCCAAGCATGTTCGCTGCCCAGTTTGAGAGCGAGCACGACCAGCAGAGCCCAGGACACGGCGCGGTTGGCGCGGGAAAGAGCCGCATGCACCCACAGGACGGCGAGCATTGCGCACAGCAATCCGGACAGGCCGCTATACCAGGTGATCTGCGGCCACCAGGCCAGCGCCATCGTACCCAGCGGCCAGGCAATCAGCACCGCCAGCGACGCCGCGCGGTCGGCCTGCAGGTAGGCGCCCAGCACCGCCAGCACCGCCAACGCCAGCAGGTTGCCGACAAGGTGCATGCCCGACAGGTGCGCCAGGGCGGCTGACCACAGACTCCAGGGCCTTGCCTGCCAGGGGCCAGACTGCCAGATCAACGCGCCAGACAGGCCGCTGGTCCAGACCAATATGCTGGCGAGCGCCAACGCACTGCATAGCGCCACCCAGTGGGTCTGGCCGGTGAACTTTGTTGGGTAATCGTCAGATGAAGACACTTGCAACTCATTGGAACACTGTTGCCGGGAAGCCTGGTCCGAGGTCCCTGCATGCCACTGACATCCGTGCCCCACTGCTGGCAAGTTGCACGCCGCACGCCGCACGCCGCCACGCTTGCAGGATCAGGCTGGTGAGGCGCTCTGCGCAGCGGAATAAAGGGGGAGGCCGAAGGCCGGAGGACAGCTGCGGAGCAAAGTGCCTCGCCGGTCTGATCGCGCCCACAAAGTGCCACGGATCCGAGCCTTTGAACGCAAAACGGGTATCCGGCCGCAGCGTTACTTGATCAGCGCCTGCAGCGGCTTGAACAGCGGATGCTCTGCGCTGCGCAACCACTCGAAAGCAACCATCTCGGTAGTTACGAGTTCGGCGCCGTTGCCCGCCAGGCGATCAAAAGCGGCGTCGCGGTTGCGCTCGCTGCGCGAACTGCAGGCGTCAGTCACTACCCACACTTCAAACTCCTGCTCCAGCAATTCCAGCGCCGTCTGCAACAGGCAGATATGGGCTTCACACCCGGCCAGCACGATGCTGTTGCGCTCAGGCGCGACCACCGGAACCGCTTTTTGCAGGTGTTTGGGCAGGCTGCGCGCATTGCCGGCGCCAGTCGGTTTGCGCTCGGCCGGCCGCAGCCAGTCGCCGAGACCGGCGGCACCGGCGCCAAACGCCATCTTGGGCAGAATCCGGCCACCGGCCGCCGACACGATGCTGGCCAGTTCGGGCAGACTGGCGCCCAGTTTCGCGGGATTCTGCTCCGTGGCCCACAGCGGCAGGTGCAGTAGCTGCGCCATCTGCGCCAGCCGCAGGGCATTCGCGCTGACCAGTGGCGCTTCAAAAATAGCGCTCAGCAGACGCGGCTGGTAGTCCACCAGCACCAGTTGGCATTCGTCGGCGTCCAGCAGCATCGTGTATTTAGGGTTGGCGGCTCAGGTCGATGACCGATCATAACCATCGCGGTCTTTAGCAAGACCGCGCTGCGCCGCCGGGCAGGCGCTGACCACTTTCCTTGACTGGCCAATGCCGTCACCCGAGTTATTGCCTTTCGAACGCAGATTGGTGTCAGCCCGAGCGGCCGTCAAGCCCTTTGAGGGTAACCTCCGCATTGACCCCAAGCCGACAATTTGCGATGTACTGCCGGATGATGTCGGCAAAACTGCTATCGGGTTTCAGCCCCAAATTGGTCGCACGCCGTGCCGTCGCGCCGCCCGGCCAGTTGGCGACGATGGCGCCGATACGTTGATCGTGCTCAAAACGCACCAGATCGCGCACCTCTTTGCCAGCCACCTCTTGCAGCGCCGCCAGCATGTCGCACACGCGCACGTTGAGTGCGGGCAGGTTCAGGGCGAGGCGGCCGCCAAAGGCTTCGGCTGGCCTCGTAGACGGCGATCAGGCCCTCCACCGCACGCGCTGGGGAAGACACCGGATGGGATACCTGGTCGTGCACCGGGCACACCGATTCGACGCCGGCCAGTGGCTCGCGGATGATGCCGGAGAAAAACGACGACGCGGCCCCGTTC
The DNA here is from genome assembly GCA_026785765.1 of Rhodoferax sp. Classification (GTDB taxonomy): domain Bacteria; phylum Pseudomonadota; class Gammaproteobacteria; order Burkholderiales; family Burkholderiaceae_C; genus CAISIP01. The sequence continues at coordinate 5,363 of JAJAZK010000101.1, forward strand.
GGCCGGCCCGGGCGCACGGTGACTGTCATCAGCCTGGCCGCGCGGCCGTCAATGAAACCCTTGCGTGTGTAATCGGCGCCCAGGTGTTCGCAGATCAGCTTTTGCACACCGTACGAGGTTTGCGGCGCGGGCAGGGTGTCGTCGGCGACCAACCCCGGCAAGGGCGCCGACGCGTCCGGGCCGAATACCGCCACCGAGCTGGAAAACACCAGGCGGGATGGTTTGCCCGATGACTGGGCTGCGCGGCGCAAGGCGTCGAGTAAAGTGCGCGTGCTGTCCAGGTTTGAGCGCATGCCCAGGTCGAAATCCAGTTCGCACTCGCCAGACACGGCCGACGCGAGGTGGAACACCCCGTCGAACGGTTCGGTACTGAAGGCTTCGCACTGCGCCAGCAGCGCCCCGGTACGCGCCTGCACACGGGTGTCGGCCAGCAGGTCGGCCGGTGGCGCCACTTGATCGGCCAGCACCAGCGTGGTGATGGTCTGCCCGTTCAGCTCGTTGCGCGCCAGCAGAGTTCGTGCCAGGCGCGCGCCAACAAAACCGCCGCCGCCAGTGATCAGGATTTTCATCAGACTTCCTCCAGGTGAATGTTTACAGCGGGCCTGGTATGCAGTGCATACCAACAAAACCTGCTTGCTGCCGCATGGCACCAATCCATAGCCGCAACGCCCGATACCCAATCAGGTTCAATTCGGCCTCGCCCGCCAGGGCGGCAGCGACAGGATGCCAGTTGATAACGCACGACATGCGAACATTGTCCACAAGTTACGCGGCGCGTAAACCGTGGCCGCAGTGCGCGTGAGCGCTTCCGGTTCAAGCGTGGCCGCCGCTGCGCAGGAAGAATGGCTTGCGCTGGCAGTGAAAGATCACCTCGTATGCCTTTTCGGCCACGCCATCGTCGATCAGGCAGGCAATTGCCCGCGCGAAGTCCTTCGGTGCGCCGCAGCAGCAGGTCGGACACCCAGTTGTGGACCATGGCGCGGCGCCTTTCATCGGGTCGCGACAACCGCTTTTCCAGAGTCTGGTTGATCGACGGGTTGTCGCAGGCGGCGCGCAGCAGGTCGATGAAGCCCGAAACTTCAGCAACGGACTCGGCGTTGCGGGGTTGGATGGTACGTATGGGGCGGGGTCGGATCGGGTTGGTTTGGGCATCCTGGCACCGGCGGCATGGCGCGCAGCGTGAAGAATACCGGATGCGGCACGTGGCCACGC
>JAJAZK010000102.1 GCA_026785765.1 Rhodoferax sp.
CAGCAGCAGGGCCAGACCGCGCTCGCGCACCAGATCGACCAGGATCTGGCCCTTCTCAATGTCCAGCGAGATGCGGTCGATCAACTGCATGTTGCCGATCTGCACCGATACCGCGCGCACGCTCAGGAATGCCATGCTAGTGGTCCCGCAGCCGGTTGCGGATGTCCATCGCGTCGATCAACGAGTCTCCGAACAGGTTGATGGCGATAACGGCAATACATATTGCCAGACCCGGGCCGAGGATGGTCCAGGGTGCGAGAAAGATCTGGGCCGTACCGCTGCTCATCATCGCACCCCAACTGGGTGAAGGGGGTTGTACGCCCAGACCGAAAAATCCCAGCGTCGCCTCCAGGATGATGGCGTCACCGGTCGCCAGCATGCCGGCCACGATGACCGGTGTCAGGGTGTTTGGCAACAGGTGGCTGGCCATGATGTGGGTGTGCCCCGCGCCGAGACTGGTGGCCGCCTCCACATAGGTCTCGCTCTTGATGGTCATGACCTGCGCCCGGGTGAGCCGGGCGAACTGTGCCAGGTAGGCGATGCTGATGGCGATGATGGTGCTGGTCAGGCCGGGGCCGAGGATGGCGATGAAGATCAAGGCGATCAACACCTCCGGGAACGACCAGGTCAGGTCCACGACCGCCGTCACCGCGCGGTCGAACGCACCACCGAAGTAACCGGCGGCGGCGCCCAGACACATGCCGGCGGTGAGTGACACGCCAATTGCGGCCAGCGCCACCGACAGCGAAGTCCTGGCGCCGTAGATGATGCGCGACAACACGTCGCGGCCGAACTCGTCCGTGCCCAGCCAATGCGCCAGCGTCGGGCCCTTGTTGGTGGCGGCCAGGTTCTGGATGTCATATGGGTAGGGCGCGATCCAGGGCGCGAATATCGCAGCCAGGGCGATCAACACCAGCACCAGAAACGCGAGCCCACCTCGCCAGGTGCCCAGCACCGTGCCGCCGGGCAGTGCCCGCAGGGCTTTCATTGCATGTTCTCCCGGATCCGTGGGTCCATCGCCGCCTGCACCATGTCGCCGATCAGGGTGCCGAGCATCACCGCCATCGCCAGCATCAGCAGGCAGCCCTGCACCACCGGGTAGTCACGCTGGTTGAGGGCGGTGATCAGCAAGGAGCCCAGGCAGGGGCGGGCGAAAACAAATTCGATGGTGACGGCACCACCCACGATCCAGCCGATGCGCAGGCTCAGGATCGTGACCACTGGCAACAAGGCGTGGCGCAACACATGGCGCAACTGGATTTCGCGCCGCGACACACCCTTGGCATGCAGCAACAACACGAAGTCCTTGCGGGCAATATCGAGCATCGCGGCGCGCGTGACGCGCGAGACAAGAGCCACACCCTGCAAGCCGATCGTCATGACGGGTAACACCAGCGCTGACCAGTTGCGCGCTCCGGAGACCGGAAACCACCCCAGGTGCACGGCGAAGACAAGAATCAACAACAGGCCGAGCCAGAAACTTGGCACGGTGGACCCCATCAAAATCAACACCATCACTCCGCGGTCGATCCAGCTGTCCTTGTAGAGTGCCGCCAGCGCACCGGTGGCAACACCCACGACGGTCGAGAAAACGAAAGCCAGTCCGCCCAGCCACAGGCTGTGGGGGAGGTTTTCGGCGATCAGGTCGGCGACCGGGCGGCGCAGCACAATCGCATCGCCGAAGTCGCCAGTCGCCACTTTCATGAACCAGGCGCCGTATTGCACCAGCAGCGGCTTGTCAAGGCCGATTTTTGCGATCAATTCGGCCTTCTGTTCGGGCGTCGAGCCAATCTGTATCAGATGGTCCACCGGATCACCGGGAACCAGGTGAATGATCAGGAAGATGACGACCGAAACTGCCAGGAATACAGGTATCAGCAACAGCAGGCGTTTGACCAGGAAACCGAACACAGTCCGTCTTGATGTATGTGTTTCCCGGCCGCTTGCTGCTTACTTGACTTCGACGTCCATGATGGACTGCACCGTCATCCGGGTGCCGCGTACGGTGGGCGGAACCGACAGTCGTGTCTGGCTGAAGGCAAACGTCTGCGTCGGCTGGTAGATCGGTGCATAGACCCACTGCGACTGCACATATTCATGGTAGGCCTTGAAATTGGTCACGCGTTCTTCCCAGGTACGCGAGCCTTTCATGGCCTTTTCATTCAGGACTTCCGCCTTCGGGTCATTCCACATCGACACATTCGGGTAACCCAGTCGTTTGCCGCTGAAGAACCAGTCCAGGATGTCGGCGTTGGTGTAGTCATAACTGCGCACCGCGAGTTGGTGGTCAGTCTTGTTGCGGTACATTGCGTTGATGGATGCCGGGTCCTGGACGGTGATGACTGCATTCACACCCACCGCCTTGAGTTGCGCCTGGATCACCTCGGTGACGCGTTTGAACTGAGTCCCGTTCTGGGTCCACAACTTGACGGTCAGCGGCACGCCGGCCTTGGCGCGGACACCTCCGGTCGCCATCACCCAGCCGGCCTCGTCGAGCAGCTTGCGCGCACGGTCCGGGTTGTAGCTGATGTTGAACTTCGGATCGATCTTGCTCTCTGGAAGGGAACTGATCAGGAAGTTGTTTGCCACCGCGCCCTGGTTGCCGAACAGGCCGGACATGATTTCCTTCTGGTTCACCGCCAGGGCCACAGCCTCGCGCACCTTGATGTCGGTGAACGGCTCAACCGATGTGTTGATCGGCATGTAGAACACTTCCGTGCCCGGCAACACTACCAGTTTGAGCGACTTTTCTTCCATGATTCTGGGTTGAAAGTCGCTCGATACGCCCATCAGCATGTCGACGCCACCGGTTTTAAGCTCCAGAAATGCGGTTGAATCTTCACCGATTTCACGCAGGGTCAGGCGTTTGATTTTTGCCGCGCCCCGGTTCTTGGACAGCGCCGAAGCCCATTTGTAGTCGTCATTGCGCACCAGTTTGGTTTGTTGTCCGACGGTGAAGCTTTCCATGCGGAAAGGTCCGCTGCCGACGGCCCCGGTGACGCCGAACTTGTCGCCCAGCGCGTCATACGATTTGGGCGAAGGAATGCCCATGAAGCTGGTCGCGAGGTTGAGCAACAGGCTCGGGTCCGGATTCTTCATGACGAAGCGTACCGTCAGGTCGTCCACCACGACCACCCGGTCGATGGCTGCGGCCATGAAAGGGTTCTCGGTACCCTTGAACTTTGGAATCCACCACTCGATGACCTTGGCGTTGAAGGGCTCACCGTCGTGGAACTTGACACCGGGGCGCAGGTTAAAGGTCCAGCTCATGC
>JAJAZK010000103.1 GCA_026785765.1 Rhodoferax sp.
CTCCAGGAGTTCGGCAATACGGTGCGGAACATGTTGTAGGCAGACGATCCGCCCAAGGCCTCGACGGCGGTCACAAAGTCGCGCTTGCGCAGCGACAAAACCTGCGCGCGGGTGATGCGCGCAAAGCTCGGAATGCCGGTGATGCCAACTGCCACCAGGGCCGCCATCTGGCTGCGGCCCAGCACCGCGATCATGGCCATGGCAAACAGGATTCCGGGCAGCGACAGCAACACGTCCACAAACCGCATCAGCAGCGCGTCGCGCCAGCCGCCGAAGAAACCGGCGACCAGGCCAATCGGCACGCCGATCAGTGCGGCGATCGTCACCGCACCGGCCGCCGTCAGCAGCGAGGTGCGGGCGCCAAACACTACCCTAGCCAGAATGTCGCGCCCGAGTTCGTCGGTGCCGAACCAGTGCACCTTGCCCGGCGCCTGCAGCATCTTGGTGTAGTCCTGCGCCAGCGGATCGAACGGCAGAATCCAGCGCGCCAGCAGCGCGGTGAGCAGCAATGTCACCAGGAACAGGACACTCAGCAACGCGCCCTTGTGCGCCAGCACACGGCGCAGCGTGCCAAACAGGCGTTGGGCGGCTGGGCTCACTGGAACACCTCGCCCGCCGGCTGCGGTGATGAGCGCCTTGGGAGCGGCCCGGCGGCGCTCAATGGAGCACCTTCGCCTGCCGGCTGCGGTGGCGAGCGCCTTGGGAGCGGCCCGGCGGCGCTCATGTCAACGGCCCCGCATGGTGGCAGGCAACGTGGCTGGGCAGGCCGGGATAGGCCAGGTAGGCCGGTGCCTCGCGCTTGCACAGGTCGGTCGCCTTGAAGCAGCGCGGGTGAAAGTGGCAGCCGCTGGGCGGCGCTGCCGGGTTCGGTATGTCGCCTTCAAGCAGTATGCGTTTGCGGGTCAACCGCGCGCGCGGGTCAGGCACTGGCACCGCCGACATCAGCGACTGGGTGTACGGATGGGTCGGTGTCTCGTAGAGGGTGGCCTTGGCACTTTCTTCGACGATACGGCCCAGGTACATCACCGCCACCCGGTCCGAGATATGCCGCACCACAGACAGGTCATGCGCGATGAACAGGTAGGCCAGGGACAGTTCCCGCTGCAGGTCCTGCAGCAGGTTGATCACTTGCGCCTGGATCGACACATCCAGCGCTGCCACCGGCTCGTCCAGTATCAGCAGCCGCGGCTTGAGCGCCAGTGCGCGCGCAATGCCGATGCGCTGGCGTTGCCCGCCGGAGAACTCCTGCGGGTAACGGTTGACCATGGTGGGCGACAGGCCGACCAGCTCAAACAATTCGGATACCCAGCGCGCGCCCCCCATCTCGTCGTACAGCCCATGGATGCGCAGCGGCTCGGCCACAATGTCGCCCACGCTGAGGATAGGGTTGAGCGAAGAGTACGGATCCTGGAAGATGTATTGCAGGTTGCGGCGCACCTTGCGCATGGCAGCGCGCGGCAGCGCGGTGATGTCCTGGCCATCGAACAACACGCTGCCGCCGGTCTTGTCGACCAGGCCCATGATGGCGCGCCCGGCGGTGGTCTTGCCGCAGCCGGACTCGCCGACCAGGCCAACGGTTTCGCCGGCGTGGATGCGCAGGCTGACACCGTCGACGGCACGCACCCAGCCGGTGCGTCGGAGCAACAGTCCGGATTTGATAGGGTAGTAGACCTGCAAGCCCGACACTTCGAGCAGCGGCGCTGGCGCAACGCCCGACCCAGGCGCAACGGCGCGTGGTTCGGCCATGTCCTTGGGCGCGCTGTCGGCGAGCAATTGCGCCACCTCGTCCGGAAAATGGCATGCGCTCGAATGCCCGGCGCCGACCAGCTGCAACGCCGGGTCCTGCGCTGCGCACACGGCGCGTTCACGGCCGATGGCGCAGCGCGGATGGAAGCTGCAGCCCGCGGGCAGTTGTGCTGGCGTGGGCGGCTGGCCAATAATGGGAATAAGCCGCGAGTCCACCGTATCGATGCGCGGAATACTGCGCAGCAGCCCCACCGTGTAGGGGTGGCGCGGCCGCTCGAAAATGTCCTCGACCAGGCCGGACTCCACAATGCGCCCGCCGTACATGACGGCGACCTTGTGCGCCACTTCCGCCACCACCCCCAGGTCGTGCGTGATCAGGATGACGGCGGCGCCGGTATCGGCCTGGCGCCGGGCCAGCACCGCAAGCACCTGTGCCTGCACCGTCACGTCCAGCGCGGTGGTCGGCTCATCGGCAATGATGAGTCGCGGCCGCCCCGACATGGCCATGGCGATCACGGCGCGTTGCCGCATGCCGCCGGAGAACTGGTGCGGATACTGGTTCACCCGGCCCTGCGGGTCTGGAATATCGACCTCGCGCAACAGCTCGATGGCGCGTTGCGCCGCCTTGCCGGGTTCGACCTGGCCGTGCGCCACCTGCCCCTCGATCACCTGGCGACCGATAGGGAACACGGGGTTGAGCGTGGTCGTCGGGTCCTGGAAAACCATGCCGACGTCGCGACCGCGCATCTGGCGCAGGGCTTCTGCGTCCAGCGTGGTGACTTCCACACCGTCGAGCTGTATCGAACCCTGCACCCGGGCCGTGGCCGGTAGCAAGCCACTGATCGCCAGCGCAGTGACGCTCTTTCCAGAGCCGGATTCGCCAACGATGCCCAGCACCTGGTTGGCATCGACGTCGAAATCGACGCCGCGCACCGCCGGCACCGTGCGGCCGGAACCGGTAAAGCTGATCGTCAGGCCACGGACACGCAGCGTCAACGGAACCCGATCGTGCGGAACACCGGCATGTTGTCGATCTCACGCACGATACCGCCAACGTTCTTGGCAGCCACGATCAGGCCGATGTCGTAGGTGTTGGTGGGAATCGCAAAGGCCGACTCGACCAGCACCTTGTTGAGGTTGTCGTAGGCCGCCTTCACTTCTGCACCGGTGCCAAAGGTCCGGTTGACACGGTCAATTGCCGCCACATAGGCCGGATGCGGATGCGGGTCACCCAGCACCGGGTTCTTCACCGTGCGGTAGATGCTGTTGGTTGCCACGCGGGTCGGGAACTTCTGGATATTGCCAATGCCCCCGAACAGGCCGGAGAACTTGCCGGCCAGCAAGGCCGTGGTGAACTCGGGCGTGCCCATCACCTCCAGTTCGACCGTCATGCCGACCCTGCCCAGGGTGCTCTGCAGTACCTGGCTGATCGCCACGCCAGCCTGGTCCCCTCCGTTGACCAGGATTTTCCAGGCATTCATTTCGGCCTGTGGCAGACCCGACTCGCGCAGCAGCGCGCGCGCCTTGTCGAGGTCGAACGCGTACCGGATGTCATACGAAATGTCTGCCGCCGGGCTGGCCGGCACCCAGGGCAGCGCTGTCACCTGGCCCAGGCCGGCATATCCCACTTGCAGGATTGCGTTGCGGTCCATCAGGTGGTTGAAGGCCTGGCGGAATTTCTCGTTGCGAAACGGTCCTTGCGTGGTATTGATGCGAAACACCTGGACCAACGGGCCTGGCCCCTGGACCAATTGGTAACCGGCAGCGCGCAGGCGCAAGGCAGAGCGCGAGTCCCCGCCATAGATCATGTCCACCGCACCGGACTCCAGGGCCGCGCTGGCCGAGTCGTTGTCGCTGAAGAACGTCAGCACGACCTCGCTCACAATAGGCTTCTCCGCCCGCCAGTACTTCGGGTTGGCCGTCATGCGCACACGCTGGCCCAGCACACGCTCGGCCAGTACGAACGGCCCGGTACCGGCCGGTTTGGTCTCAACCGTCTCGATGCCGGCCGGGTCGATCGGCGAAATGAACTGCAGCAAGTCGGTAATCTGCTTGTCTGGCATCGGGCTGCTGAAGTTCAGACGGATCGTGAACGGATCCACCACCGTCCAATCCTTGACCGTAGCCATGGTCGCAAACAGGTTCTTGCCCAGCTTGGGGTCGGCCGCCTTCTTCAAGGTGGCAGCCACGGCGTCTGCATTCATGGGCGCGCCGCTGTGGAACGTGACGTCGCGGCGCAAGGTGAGCGTGACCGAGTTGTTGCCGGCGCCCACGGTCCAGGCCGAGGCAAGACTCGGCACGGCCTGCCCTTCCGGGGTGTATTCGATGAGGCTGTCGTACAGGCTCTTGATGAGCGGGAAGTTCTGCGAGCTGAACTGCGCCGGGTCGAAGTTGACCATGTCGGCCAGGATGGCTACGCGCAGCCGCCCGCCCTTGAGCGCCTGTGCGTGTGCGGCCAGCGGGGACAGCAGCGCGGTAGCGCCCACTGCCATGGATGCGCCCAATACGGTACGGCGGCGAAGCGTGCTGTTCATGGTCCGGATTCCTTTCAGAGTTTAAAACTTTACAGGGGCATCATTGCGCCACTGCACGCCAGTCGTCAATAGGGTCTAACGGGTAGACCGGCCGCGGAATGCGCCTCCACGGCAGGCCAAACACGTCCGATTGGCCGGGCCCGGTGGTATCGCAGCGGATGACTTGTGAGGTGATGGAGGCGAAGTACTGGAAGTTCGACGCGGTCTTGAGCACCGCCATCTTGTACTGTTTCGGGTCGATGCCCATGAACTCGTAGACGTCGGGCAAGTTGCCAGCAACTCCGCGCAGTTCGCTCACCAGCATGGTGACCGGACCAACCTGGAACACCACAGTGCAACCCATGTCGATCTCGTTCTGGTAGTAGTTGCGCAGCGGCACCATGCCCCGGTGGATGCGCCCGACCGTGCCGGTGACCATCAGCGGCTTGAAGAACTTCGTGGCCGTATGGCCGCCCACCGGCAGCGTCACCGTGGCGCCCTCACCGGCCGCTACCAGCGCAGCCACGGTTTGCGCTTCGATCAACGGCATCAGCACCGGGCTGCGGATGCCCAGGCGCAGGATCGCCTCCAGAATCAGGTTGCTGTCGCCCGCAGAGCCGCCAAACACCGTGTCGCCGGTGTCGCTGAGCACGACCACACCGTGGGCGGCCTGTTCGCCCAAACGCAGCGCATCGTCGACCGAAACCGCGTCTTTCTTCTGGAAGTCGGCGCGCATCGACCATGCCAGGTCGGCCAACTCATCAGCCAGCGTTTCTGCAAGTTGCGGTTCGTTATCGGTCACCACCACCGTGGACCATCCGGCCTCGGCCACATCCAGCCAGGGTTGCATGGGATAGTTGGAGCACTGCAACACGCGCGGATCGGCTTCGAGTGCGCGGGCGCGGTCGAACCAGACTTTCATCGGCCCCTGGGCTGTGAGGAACTGCTCCTGGTGTGACAACAGCGGCAGTTTGCGCCAGGCCATGACCGGGCGCACACCCTCGTACAGGATCTTGAGCAGCAATTCGGCCTCAATCCTTCCGGTGTCGTAGGGGTCATGCGGTTGCGTGCGGTGGCCGACGATGGCGGTGCAGAGCGCCACCATCTTGCGGGTGACGTTGCCGTGGTGGTCGAGGCCCAGGACGATCGGCACATCCGGCCCCAGCACATCCCGGCAAGCTTGCAGTTGCGCGCCTTCTACATCGTCAATCCCGTCGGCTGCGCAGGCTCCGTGCAGTTGCAGCGCCAGGGCGTCAACGCGCCCCGCCGCCGCCAGCCCCTGGCGGATTTTGCGATCAAAGAAGTCATAGGATTCGCGGTCGATGCGCCCGCCAGCGACCGCCCAGCCACGGACTATCGGAACGGTCTCGATTGCCAGGCCGGAACGCGCAATGGCGTCGAGGTAACCGCCAATTTCGCCCACGCCCTTGAAGGTGTCGATGATCGCCTGCCCCTCTACGATACCGAAGGATTGGTAATCACGCAGCGTGGTGGGCAGAGGGTTGAAGTCGTTCGTCTCCTGCCCGATATGAATCAGTGCGATGCGCATACGACGCATCATAGTCACGGAGCCAGGGCGCATGGCAACCGCATGTTTCGTCGAGCGAAACAATCGGCCAGGCTCAGTGGAGTACCTTCGCCTGGCGGCTGCGGCAGTGAACGCCTTGGGAGCGGCCCGGCCGCGTTCATGCGCCACCCTGCTGAAAACGCTGCACGTCACGCAGAGCGTGCTGCGCGGCCTCAAGCGCGAAATCGATGTCGGCCAGGGTATGCACCGCAGAGAATCCATGGTGCGCCGACGGCTGAAAAAACACGCCATGCGCGAAGCAGCTGCGGATGAAAACCTCCTCTGCGGCAAGGTCGCGGCAGGCGGCTTCGCGGTAGTTCGTCACCGGGTCACGTAAGCCGAAGTACAGGCCGAAACGCGGCCCCAGATGCTGGACCCGGACCACGGCACCGCACGCGGCGGCGCGCTGTGTCACCCCGCTGCAGAAATGGTCCGCAAGGTCGGCCATGCGTGCATGCAGACCCGCTGCCGCATATTCGTCTAGCGCGGCCAGGGCCGCCATCACGCCAGTGAGATGTGCCAGGTAGGTGCCACTCATCTGGCTCATTCCCAGCGGCTTGAGGTGTCGCATCACCGAGCGCCGGCCAGACAGTGCGCTGATCGGCATGCCAGCGCCCAGGGCCTTGCCGAGCACACACAGGTCAGGCGTCACGCCCAGGTAGTGCTGCGCGCCGCCGGGGGCGATGCGAAACGCAGTGAGGACTTCGTCAAAGAAAAGCAGCGCCCCATACGCATCACACAGCTCGCGGCATAACTCGGCGAAGCCGGGAGCTGGCTCGATGCAACCCTGGTCGTAGTTCACCGGCTCCATGAGCAGTGCAGCGACTTCAGCACCGTGGGTGGCAAAAGCATCCCGCAACGCCTGCGGGTCGTTGAATGGCACGACGATCACGTCGGCCGCGTTCTGCTGTGGCATGCCGCCAGACTCTGGATAGGGAAGCGGATGATCCGCCGGGCCCGCCAGGAGTGGCGGCGGCATCACGCTGTAGTTGAGCGCGTCGGCATAACCGTGGAAGTGCCCCTCGAACTTGATGAAGCGATGCCGCCCGGTCGCGGTCCGCGCCAATCGCAATCCGTGCATCACGGTCTCTGTGCCCGATCCGGCAAAGCGGCTCATCTCCGCGCAGGGCACCATGGCGCGCAGGCGCTCGGCCAGGCGGGTCTGGTACTCGGTCTCGCAGGCGCACAACACACCCATCTCCAGGGCCGACTGAACGGCGGCCTTGATACGCGGGTGGTTGTGCCCGAGCAGTGACGCACCATGCGAGGTGCACATGTCCAGGAATCGCCGACCGTCGAGGTCGTACAACCAGGCACCGTCGCCGCGCGAAACGAAGAACGGCCGGCCGATGGCTGTATTGGCGCGCGCCGACGCGCTCACACCTCCCGGCAGCACCTCAGTTGCGGAAGCCAGGAGCTGGGCGGCACGGTCCATGGCGCCGCTACAGGATTCCGAAACGCTTGAACACGGAAGCCAGCGGCTCACCAGTGCGCAAGGCATCGCGGGTGTGATTTTCACCGGTCACCTTCTCCAATGCCCTGGCCAGCACAAGGCGCTCCTGTGCCTGCGGAATAACGACCACGCCGTCCACATCGCCAAACACGATGTCCCCGGGGTCGATGACAACACCCGCGCATTCCACCCGCACGTCGCGCTCCACCATGCGGGCGCGGCCCTTGGTGTCCAGCGGACCAATGCCACCCTGGAATACCGCAAATCCCATGGCGCGGATCTGGCGCACGTCACGCACCAGGCCGTCGGTCACACAACCCGCCGCGTGGCGCGCGACCGCGGCGGTGGAGAGCAATTCGCCCCAGGGCGCGATGCGCTGCGTCGGCCCATTGCATGCCAGCACGACGACTTCGCCCGGCTGGAGATCGTCGACCAAAGCAATCTCCACCTCGTAGGGATTCTCGCCCTCGCGCAGCGCATAAGCCGGCATGTACAGACCAGTGCGGGCCCGGCCCACGAGCACGCTCGCATCGTCGAGCGGCCGCACAAAAGGCTGCATGGCCTGACCGCGCAGACCCAGGCTGTCCATCACGTCGGACAGAATCGCCGCACTGAGAGCGCGCAGCTGTGAGGGGTCGAGTATGTCCATGGTGTCTCCTTGTTGCCACCTGCGCTTGGTGCAGGCAGCTACGAAAATTTTGAACCGCGTGTGCCGGCATGCTAGCGGAGAAGTCCCCACACAGTAAGAGGACACGCGCCAGACTGGGTACCGGTTCACGCTGGCCTTCTGCGCCAGATGGGGTATATTGGTTCGCCTCTCAGTGGAGTTGCCAATGACACTTGATCGCCGCTACGTGGTTACACCGGTCCACAAGTCGATGCAGCTGCTCGACGCGCTGGTGGCAGCGCACGGCCCGATGACCCTGTCCGACCTGGCGTCCTGCACCGCGCTCCCGAAAACCACCGCCTTTCGTTACCTGTACACGCTGCGCGCCTCGGGCTTTGTGGGGTATGACGAGCGCACCGAGCGGTATGTGATCGGTCCGCGCGTGGTCGTGGCGCGCCCGCTGCCCGCCTACGCGGAACGCATCCGTGCAGTGGCCCAGCCGACCATGCTGCGGCTGCAGCGGCAGTTCAATGAAACCGTTAACCTGGGCATTCCCGACGGTGGTGAAATTGTCTATATCGACATGGTGGGGTCGAGCCGCCTGCTGCACGCCGAGGCCATGATCGGCAAGCGCGACCCATTGGATTCGACTGCGCTCGGCAAGGCGATTCTGCTGACCCTGGGCGAAACCGAACTCGACCGCACAGTGCCCCGGCGTATGGCCGCGCGCACGCCGCACACCATCACCAACCGGGACCGGTTCATGGACGAGATCGCGCGCAGCGCGCAACGCAACTATGCGTTGGACATGGAAGAAAACGAACTCGGCGCGCGGTGTGTTGCGGCGGCGATTTGCGCGCCCGACGGTGGTGGCGCGGTCGCCGCCATCAGCATATCCGGCCCGACGCCGATGATGCCTGCGGAGACGCTGGCGCGGATGGGACGGGAACTCGCACGCACTGCGGCTGGTATCAATCTGGCTGCGGCTTTGCGCTAGCAGCCATTCGGACTTTGCCCCCATGGTGGGTGAGCGCCATGTTTCACGCCACGAAACGCCGGTGGCGACCGGGTCACCACTCTGTGCGCCTGCGGCGCGCACAATGCAGTCGTCGCCAACCCTGCAAAGCCCCCATGATCCGAATCGCCACCGCCGGTTTCATGCACGAGTCGAATACCTTTTCGGTCATCCCCGCCAGCCTGGAGCAGTTCCGCCGCGCCGGTATTCTGGAGGGGGACGCAATACGCCACGAATACACCAGTTCACGCTCCACACTGGCTGGCTTCTTCGCAATCGAACAGGAAGACCAGGAGGTGAAGATCGTACCGCTGGTGTACGGGCGGGTGACACCGATGGGGGCGATCACCGAAGAAGCCATCGAGTTCCTGATGGGCTCCGTCATCGTGCAATTGCGCCAACACGGTCCCTGGGACGCGATACTCCTGCCGCAACATGGCGCCGCCGTGTCCGATCCCTGGCCAGACGCAGACGGGGAAATGGTACGCCGGGTGCGCGAACTGGTTGGCGCCAAAGTGCCGATCGGGCTGGCGATGGACATGCACGGCAACATGTCGCACGCGATGGTGGCCGACTCGGACATCGTGACTGTCTACCAGACCAACCCCCACATCGACGCCTATGAGCAGGCACTGTTGTGTGCGCGGCTGGTGGTGCAAGCCGTGCGTGGCCAGATCCGGCCGCGCCAGGCCATCGTCACGCCACCGCTGCTGGTGAACATTCTTAACCAGGGCACCAGCGACAAACCGATGTCCGAGCTGCTCCAGGTTGCACAGGCACAACGCCAGCGCCCCGGTGTGTTGTCGGTGAGTGTGGTGGAAGGTTACCCCTACGCCGACGTGCCCGAAATGGGGATGTCCTTCATCGCCGTGACGGACAACGATCAGGCGCTGGCGGACGACGTTGCGCAGCAACTGGCGCTCGCCGCCTGGTCCATGCGGGAAGCATTAAACCAGGGTGGCACAGCGATTGATGCGGCGCTGTTGCAGGCGCGCGACGCTGCTGCTGGCCCGGTGGTGTTGTTTGACGTGGGCGACAACGTCGGCGGCGGCAGCCCCGGCGACTCCACGCACATTCTGCACGCGGCGCGCCGACTGGGTATCCCGGGTCTGTTGCAAGGCGTGTGTGACCCCGGCGTGGTCGCCCTCGCCCAGCAGGCCGGCGTGGGTGGCCGGCTCGACGTGGCACTTGGCGGAAAGCGCGACACCATGCATGGCGCGCCATTCGCGATCCAGGCGACGGTGACCGCACTGTCAGACGGCCGGTACGAAGAAACCGGGCCGACCCACGGCGGGTTCCGCTTTTACAACGATGGGCCGAGTTGTGCGCTGCGCACTGATGACGGCCATACCTTGATCGTGACCTCGTGTCCGGCGGGCTCCAGCAGCCTGAAACAGTTCCGCTCGTTGGGTATCGAGCCAACCGCGTTCAAGATCATTGTGGCCTAGGGTGTGCACTCGCCAAGGCCCGCCATGGAGCCGATCGCCAAACAGATGTTGTGGGTCGCCACACCCGGCGTCACAAGTGCCGACCTTTCAACTTTCCACTACCAGCACCGGCGCCGGCCGCTGTACCCGTTCGAGCCGGACACGGTCTGGCCATGAGCCGGGCCGGCAAGAATCAATACAGCCGATCGCGGTAACTGTCGTCGATTCCAGCCTGCACAACATCCACACTGGCGGCGAGTTTTGCGTGGTCTTTCACGGCTTGCGCCAGCGTTGCCAGCCCATCCTGACTGGGCCACTGGTCCTTGACCCACAAATGGGACCGGATGACACACTTCGCACAATGGAAAAACACCCGGTCAATCGTCACGACGGTTGCCAGCGCAGGGCTCTTGCCGCCCACAGCCATCTGTTCCAGCAACCAGCTGTCGCGCACGATTTGCGCGGTCCCACTGGCCCGCAGTGTTTCTGCCTTGCCCGGAATCACGAACAGCAGGCCAACCCGCGGCCGCTGCAGGATATTGAGAAACGTATCCGCCAGCCGGTTGCCCAGGCGCTCGGGAATCGCCAGTGTGTGGTCGTCCAGCACATGCACAAAACCTGCCGGGTCCCCCTTTGGCGAGACGTCCACCTTGCCCTGCCCGTCGGCCGAGGCGATCAGCAGGAACGGTGAGCGCGCAATAAAGGCACGGCAGTGCACGTCGAGCGAGCTGATCAGCTTGGCGCTCACCATGGCGCTGGGCTGACCCAGGACCTGGCGCAATTGGGACTCGGTGGTGATGGTGTCAGTGAAGGGCTGAGTCATGCTGGATGGTAACGATTGAAGGTCAAGGGTGGTCACGCAGTCGAGTCTGGCATGGGCTCGGGCCGGGCCAGGTCCGGCGGCCAGTAACGACACGACACGCCGTGGCCGGGGCCAAGCCAATGCCAGGCCGGTCCGCCCTGGTGATCATGGCCAAACACACAGCGGCCACTGCCTCCGGCGTGGGCCCGAAAGTCCGGCTCCAGCGGCACCTGGGCCAGCCGCTGGCGCTGCAACTGCGGGTCTGTCACTGGCACCGAATCAAGCAGGCAACGTGTGTAAGGATGGCCCGGACGCTCAAACACCGCAGCAGTGTCACCCATCTCGACAATATGGCCGCCAAACATGACCGCTACCCGGTGCGCCACGTGGCGCACGATGGCCAGGTCGTGCGCGATGAACAGGTAGGACAGACCCAGTCGCTCCTGCAAGGACTGCAGCAAGGCCACGATTTGCGCCTGGGTACGCACATCCAGCGACGACACCGGCTCATCACACACCACAAAGTCGGGATGCACTGCCAGCGCGCGCGCAATCACGATGCGTTGGCGCTGGCCACCGGAAAACTCGTGCGGATAACGCTGCAGCGTGCCAGGGTCCAGGCCGACCAGTTCCATCAGTTCGTTTACCCGGGCAGCGATGGCGCTGCGCGGCACCGACCGGTGCACCTGCAGCGGCTCGGCCAGGATGCTGGCAATCGCCATGCGCGGATGCAGACTGGAGTACGGGTTTTGCAGCACAAACTGCATGTGTCTGCGCATCCCGCGAACTTGCGCTGCCGACGAGGTGGTCAGGTTACGCCCCAGCAGGTGTACCGAGCCGCGCTCGATCGCCTGCAGTTGCAGCACCGCGCGCCCGGTGGTGGTTTTGCCGGAGCCGGACTCGCCGACCAGCCCCAGCGTCTGGCCCGCGTCCAGGTCGAACGACACGCCCTGGACGGCGCGCACCGGCGCGCCGCCGTTGCGCCCCGGGAAACTGACCGCCAGGTCGCGTACGCTCAGCAGCGGTGTGCCAGTCGTCATGATGGCCGTTCACCCGGCGCATGCAGGCGTGGCACGGCATCGAGCAGGGCGCGGGTGTAGCTGTGCTGCGGGATGGCAAATATAGCGTCCACACCGCCGGACTCCACAATCTCGCCGTCCAGCATCACGTACACACGTTCCACCATGCCGGCGATGACGCCGAAGTCGTGCGTGATCAACATCAGGGCCATTCCCAACTCATGGCGCAAACGCATCAGCAAACGCAGTATCTGCGCCTGAACCGTCACGTCCAGCGCCGTCGTGGGTTCGTCGGCGATCAACAGGTCTGGCGCGCACGACACGGCCATGGCGATCAGCACACGCTGGCGCATGCCGCCCGAAAACTGGTGTGGATAGTCGTTGGCGCGCTGCGCCGCATCGCGAATGCCCACCTGGTCCAGCAAACTGATGCTGCGTTGTCGTGCCGCCAGCGCACCAACACCAGTGTGGCGGCGCACAATGTCGTCGATCTGTGCCCCCACCGTCATCACCGGGTTGAGCGAGGCCATGGGATCCTGGAACACCATCGCAATGCGCCGTCCCCGGATGTCGCAGATCGCGTTTTCGCCCAGTTGCAACAATTCTTCACCCTGGAACAACACCGAGCCACCCAGTTCGACCGACGATCCTTCAGGCGCCAGGCGCATCAGGGCGCGCGCCGTCACGCTCTTGCCGCAGCCGGACTCGCCCACAAAACCGACGGCTTCGCCGGCGTCTATCTGGAATGAAATGCCCTTGACCACAGGCTGCGCGCCCCGACCAAACCGCGCCGTCAGGCCCTGCACGCGCCACAGGGGCACAAGGTTATGCACGGTCACTTGCCGGTAACATCGAGTCGCTCGCGCAGGCCATTGGCCAGCACGATAAAGGTAAGCGTCGCAAAAACGATTGCGCAGGCCGGCCCGATCACCGTGAGCGGCGCCAGCTCCATGAACTGGCGGCCTTCCGACAACATGCCACCCCAGTTCGGATCGGGGGGTGGTGGCCCCAAACCGAGGAACGACAGTGCGGTGACGGTGAAAATGGTTTGCGCCAGCACCAGGCTGGTTTCCACCAGGATCGGCGACACCACCAGCGGCAATACATGGCGTACCGCAATCCGGAATTCGCCAACCCCCACACTGCGCGCCGCTTCCACATGGTCCCAGCGCTTGACGCTGAGGACCGGACCGCGTACCACCCGCGCCAGGCGCGGCGTGTAGACAACAGCAATGGTCAGGATCAGATTGGGCACGGTCGGGCCCAGTGCAGCCACCACGGCGATCGCAAGCAGAAACACCGGAAAGGCAAAAATCACATCCAGTGCACGCATCACCACCTGGTCCACCAGCCCGCCGACATAGCCCGAGAGAAGACCCAGAACGACGCCGCCGGCAAGCGCAACTGCCACGGCAACGAAGGTGATCAGCAAGGTGGTGCGACCGCCGATGATCAGCCGGCTGAGCACGTCGCGACCGATGGAATCGGTGCCCAGCCAGTGTTGCGCGCTTGGACCGGCCAGCGAATCGGGCGAGGTGGCGGACGGGTTGAACGGCGCAACCCAGGGACCCAGCGCAGTGACGCCCACCATGCCCAGCAACATGAACAGGCCCAGGGCGATCAGGCTGCGGCCCGCGGCGCGTCCGGATTTGCGCGTGTCAGTCATAACGGACCCTGGCGTCGACACGGGCATAGGCGATGTCGACCAGCACATTCACCAGCAACACAATGGTTGCGGCAACCAGCACGATTGCCTGGATCACCGGATAGTTGCGCGTGGTCACCGACTCGAACAGATGCTGCCCCATGCCCGGAATCGTGAAGATGGTCTCGATCAGGATGCTGCCGCCCAGCAGCGTGGCGAGTTGCAAACCGGTCACCGTGATGACGGGTGTCAGCGCGTTGCGCACCAGATAGTTGCGCAGCACGGTCCTGGGCAGCAGTCCCTTGGCACGCGCGACCATCACGAAGTCCTGGCTCGACACTTCCAGCACGGCAGCTCGGGTGTTCTCCGAGATCGTGACTGAAACCGCCAGGGCCAGCGACAGCGCTGGCAACAACATGCTGCCGATGTTGCCCAGCGGGTCGGTGAAAAAGGGTGTGTAGTTGAAGATCCCGACCTCCGGGAAGTACAACCCGGCCAGCAGCACCACCAGGGTCGCAAAGACGAAGTTCGGTACCGCCAGCAGGATGCCGTTGACGGCTCGCACCAGCCAGTCGACCCGGCCGCGCAGCCGGGCAGCGGCCAGGCCACTGCCGGCCCCAAGCAGCAGCGCCATAAGGCCGGCGAAGAAAGTCAGTTCGGCTGTGACCAGCAGACGCGGCAGCAGCTCGTCCAGGACCGGCTTGTGGGTGACGAAAGAGGTGCCGAAGTCGCCGCCGAGAACCCGGGCCAGCCAATCGAGGTACTGCTCCCAGACCGGCCGGTCCAGGCCGAGGCTGCGCCGGATCGTGTCAAGCGCCTCTGGTGCGAGCTCCGTAGTACCGGCCGAGGCCTGGACAAAGTCGCCCGGCAGTGCCCGCATCAGAAAAAACGCAACCATCGAAACGCCGAGCAGTATCGGCACCATCCAGGCGACGCGGGTCAACGCCAGACGGATCATGGTCGAGCCTGCGTGTGTTGCCCACGGCAGCGCTCCACAGGCCTACTTGCTGATGTACGCCGCCCGGACAAAAGTCCGGATGTTCGCTGCCAACGGCACGTAACCCTTCACGTACGACCACCAGGCTTCCCAGCGCAAGGGATATTGGTAGATCTGCAGCATATACGCCTGGTCGGCAACATGCTTCTGGATCTGCTGATACGCGGCGGCGCGTTTGGGCACGTCCAGTATGGCGCGGGCGTCCTCAATCATCTTGTCGAGCTGGGCGTCGGCCATGCCAATGCCCTTGCCTTGGGAGTGGGTGGACAACAGGCGCGAAACGATTGCGTCGGGATCAGGACTCCAGCTCAATGCAATTGACATGATGGTGTAGTCGCCCTTGAGCCATAACCCGATCAATGGCGCCGTCTCCATCGGCTTGAGGTTGACCTTGATGCCCGCTGCCGCCCATTGCTGCTGCAGGATCTGGGCACACTGCACATCCAGCGCGTTGGCCGCCACCACGATGTAATCGCCGAGGTCCAGGCCACCTGCATACCCCGCTTCGGTCAATAGCTTCTTGGCAGCCGCCACGTCAGTCTTGTAATACGGCAGCGGCGACACACCGTCGTAACCGCCAATCTGGCTCTCTGGCACCATCGCGCCGACCTTGCCGGCCCCGCTGCCAAGCACCGTCTGCAAACACGCCTTGCGGTCGGTTGCCAGGCTCAGCGCCCGGCGCACGCGCACATCACTCAGCGGTTTCGCCTTGATGTTGAACCAGACCGGGAAGGTGCGCGAGGTCTTGCCGGGGGCCGACACCAGTTCGCGCGAACCCTTGACGATCTGCGCCGACACTTTCGGATCCTTGAACCACGTCATGTCGATGGCTTTGGACCGCAAAGCCGACGCCAACGAAGCCTGGTCCTTGAAGAACTTGAACACCAGCGTGTCGAGGTAGGGCTGTTTGTCCTCGTAATAGTTCGGATTCGCCTTCAGTACAAACTGCTGCCCGGGTTCGTAGGACTCGAACACAAAGGGGCCCGTTCCCACCGGCTTGGTCTTGAGATCGACCACACCCCTGGGCACGATGACACCGTTTGGATTGGTTGCCATGTAGCTCAGAAACGTGGCGCTTGGCGCCTTGAGCTCGAACTTGACGGTAAAGGGCTCGACGACGGTCACCGCCTTGACACTGGCGAACAACACGGCGCTCGGGCTGGCGCTGGCCGGGTCCATGATGCGGTCGAAGGTGTGCTTCACATCCTCCGCCGTGAAAGGCTGGCCATTGTGGAACTTCACGCCCTGGCGCAGGCGGAAGATGTAGGTGGTGTCGTTGGGCGCCAGATAACCGGTAGCGAGGTCCGGCTCGATCTTCATCTCGGCGTTCCAGCGCAACAGGCCGGTGTACAACTGGGCCGTGAAGTCGTAGGACGAAAACGCAGTGAGGGTGACCGGATCCAGGCCGATCGGATCGGCGTCGGCGCCTATGGTCAAGGTGCCGCCACGCTTCGGTACGCCGGATTGCGCCAGCAGCGAAGGACTCGCGGCCAGACCGGCGCCCATCAGCGCGAGTTGCAGCAGACTGCGCCGCTGTATGCCGCGTGCCACGGTCGCCAACCACGGTTCCAGCTCCTCATTGGTTGGCGTAGGGTGCGACATGGTGATTCCCTTCAAAGGTGTTCCGATGGATGATAGCCAGCAAGGGCCACGGCCCTGGTTGCTCACGTTTCGTGGCACGAAACAAGCGCCTTGGGCCGCGCTGCGCCGTACAGGGCGGAAGCGGCGCTACGTCGGCAGGCGCGTGGCCCGCACCGCGTCGATCAGTCCCTTCATGTAGCCGACCGCAAAAATCTGCCCGCGCACCATATAACCCGGGTTGTCATTGCTTTCGCCCTCCATCGTCGGCGCGTGGTCCGGCCGCATCGGGCCGTCGTAACCCACATCGAGGTAGGCGCGCATGGCTTGCGCCATGTCGGTCTTGCCTTCGTCGTGGAAAGTTTCCTCAAATAGCGGCACGCTGCCGCGGATGTCGCGGAAATGGGCGAAGAAGATCTTCTTGCGTCCACCGAAGTAACGGATCGCGTCCGGGATCACCACACCTGGCATGGCCGCGAAGTTACCCTGGCAAAACGTGATGCCATTGGACGGGCTGTCCGCCATGTCCAGCACCCGCTTGAACGCCTGCATGTCGCGCATGATGCGTGCCAGCCCGCGCACCGGCGACATCGGCGGGTCGTCCGGATGCAGCGCCAGTTTCACCCCGGCGGCCTCGGCGACCGGCAACACGCGCTGCAGGAAATACGCGAAGTTGTCCCACATCTGTTCGTCTGTGGTCTCGCCAGCGTAGGTGTTGGGAACGTGGGCCAGTTGTGCCGCGTCGAACTGCGTCACCAGCGCACCACCGCGCCCGACTACCGCCTGGTCGGTACGCAACCAGTTGAACACCGCCATGAAGTTGTAGCAATACACCGGGATGCCTGCACGGCCCATGTTGCGGATGCTTTCGCAGACACGCACGATATCGCCGTCGCGCCCAGGCATCCCCAGCGTGATGCGATCTGAAAGCTGGTAACCCTCGATCACCGACAGCCGCATTCCACAGGCCTCCACCCGCTGGCGCAGCGCCAGCAAGTCCTCATAACGCAGGGCCGGGCCCTGCTCGCGCTCGGGAGCCATCGTCACGCCGGGCACGGTTGTCACAACATCCGTCATGCCCATCTGCCGCGCGAGGCGCAGATCAGTTTCGGCCAAGGGGCGGGACACCATTGCAAGTTTCATGAGCGTCACTCCATCGATGTAATCAGACAATGTCTGACATCTTAACTGGCGGCATCCGTCCTTCGATGCAGCAAAATGCAGCCTGAACGATGACGAAATACCAGCGCCCCGGTTCGAGCCGACTGGCCACGGCACCGAATCACACGGCATGGGCCAGCGCACCGTCACCCAAACACCCAAGACATCCATGCAGCAGACTGCCGACAAGATTTTTAACCTGCCAGAGCACCAGGAAACCCCGGCGGCCTGGTATGGGCCCGACATGGCCGGACGATCTGACTGGATCGAACATTTCGCAGCCGCAGAACTCGATGAACTCGCTGCTGCCGGTGCCGTGTTGGCCGACCCTGGCGTCGATCTTGCTGCCCTGCGTGCGGCAGACCATCCACTGCCGCAGCTGGCGCCGCGCCTGAAACGCATCGCCCGTGATGTTCAGGACGGCCGGGGATTCGTGCTGTTGCGCGGTCTTCCCGTCGAGCGCTGGGGACGGTTGCAGGCGGCTCGCGCTTTTATGTTGCTGGGCGCCCATCTGGGCAACGCCCGTCCGCAAAACGCGCTGGGCCATGTGCTGGGCCACGTACGCGACATGGGCCTGCACTCGGTGGATCCGGCAGTGCGCATTTACCAGACCAGTGAACGCCAAACTTTCCACACCGATTCCTGCGACATCGTTGGATTGTTGTGCCTGCAAACTGCGCGCAGCGGCGGGCAATCGGCGCTGGTGTCCTCCATCACCATCTTCAACGAACTTCTCAAGCGCCGCCCCGATCTGGCCGCGCAGCTGTTTCAACCGATTGCGACGGACCGGCGCGGTGAGGTGCCTCCAGGCGAGAAGCCGTATTTCTCGATCCCGGTTTTCAATTGGTGGCCAGATGGCGCCAATGGGCAGCTGTCGGCGATCTACCAACGCCAGTACATTGACTCCGCCATGCGCTTTCCGGACGCGCCGCGACTCACGGTGGCGCTGACGCAAGCGCTGGATCTGCTGGATGCGCTGACCAACGATCCGGCTCTGCACTTCCTGATGGATCTGCAGCCGGGCGACATTCAGCTGGTGCACAACCACACGCTGCTGCACGACCGCACCGCCTTTGAAGACTGGCCCGAGCCGCAGCGTCGGCGGCACTTGTTGCGGCTGTGGCTGTCGCCACCAGAGGCTCGACCACTACCGAACGTGTATGCACAACGTTACGGCAGTATCGAGCCTGGTGCACGTGGCGGTGTGTGTTTGCCTACTGCTCCGTGGAACGTGCCGCTCGACGCGTTGTGAGTCCAGGCACACCGCGCGTCGCAGCGCTCCTGGTGGATCCGATACCGTCCCGGCGCACGGCCTAAAACGCCACGAACAATCCCTTACGATCCTTTGGCGACACGCTGAGCCGAATCCGCAGAGCGGCGCCGCATGGCACGGGCGCGCCTGACGACCGGTGCCAGCCAGAACGCCTGCACCAGGCAATACGCCGTAGCGGCAAACCACAAGCCCATTACCGGCAGGCCCACGGCCAACGGCCAGCCCAGCGCTTGTATCCATTGGACCAGAGCACCGATCCACTGGAACGAAGTGAAGTCGACAGCCGCCAACGGCGGCAAGCTCTGCGAGCCCGGCACGATCCACGACCCAATCTGGTACGCCAGCATATACAAGGGAACGATGGTCAAGGCGTTGGTATAAAAAGTTGTGATGACTCCAGCCACGACATTGGCACGCCACCAGGCACACAGCGCAAGGGTTCCCAGAACTTGGAGGGGTCCTGGAATCAAGCCGCAAAACATGCCGATCGCCACCCCCAGCGCCAGCGGTTGGCGCGAAAAGTTCAGCACATCGCGCCGGTTCAGCCAGGGCTTGTAACGCTCCCACATGGGCCCCCGCAACAGGTCGAGCACACGCGGCTCCAGCGTGCGAAACCAGTAGCGAAGACTCCTGCGGCGCAGCACCGCTCAGGCCTTCGGTCTGGGCGCAGACGCTACAGCCAACTTGGGTTTGCGGCTGCGGTAGAGCGACGCCACCATGGATATGGCAATGATGCTGGCAGTCACCGCAAGCGCGACACCAATCGGAATTTTGTAATAGTCAATGAGCAACATCTTCGACCCGATAAACACCAGCACCAGCGCCAGACCATAAGCCAGCAAGTGAAAGCGGTCCGCAAGGTCGGCAAGCAGGAAGTACAAGGCGCGTAACCCGAGTATGGCAAAGATATTGGCGGTCAGTACGATGAACGGATCGTTAGTGATGGCAAAAATCGCCGGAATCGAATCCACTGCAAAAATGACATCAGTAGTGCCGATCATTACCAGCACCACAAACAGCGGCGTGTAATGCTTGACGCCGTTGACCATGGTGGACAACTTTTCGCCATCGAACTGCGTCGTGATCTTGATGCGTTTTTTCAGAAACTGCAGCACCGGGTTCTTGCTGATATCGGGTTCCTGGCCAGCGGCAAACCACATCTTGACTCCAGTAAACACGAGGAATGCGCCGAACACGTACAGAATCCAGTGAAAGCTGGCAAGCAACCACGCGCCGGCCAGAATCAGCATGGCGCGCAACACGATCGCTCCGATGATGCCAATGATCAGGGCACGTTTCTGAAACTCGGCGGGCACCGCAAAGTAGGTGAATATCATCAGGAAGATAAAGATGTTGTCCACCGACAGGCTTTTCTCGACCAGGTAGCCGGTGATGAACTGCATCGACACGGTGTTAGCCACCTCTCGCCCCTGGGCGCCGTCAAGGTACCACCACAACCCGGCGACAAACACAAAGGACATTCCAAACCAGATGGCACTCCACCCCAGTGCCTCCCTGGATGTGACCTTGTGCGCGCCCTGTCGCTCCATCACCAGCAAATCCACGGCGATGGCAAGCACCACAAAAACCGCAAACCCGACCCACATCCACCACGTTCCTATCGTTTCCATTTTTGTGTCCCCACATTAAGCAGGCCGCACTGTAGGCCAGGCGATGGTTCGTAAAAAGCACCTAAATATGATGTCGTATTAAGGCAAATACGAAGTCCCAATCAGGGAATTCGCTA
>JAJAZK010000104.1 GCA_026785765.1 Rhodoferax sp.
AGAACATGCGCACCTATGACAGCCGCACCTATGAAGGCGCTTACATGGCGGGCGTGATTGCCGGCAAGATGACCAAGACCAACACGATTGGCGTAGTGGCGTCGATCCCGATTCCGGAAGTGATCCGCAACATCAACAGCTTCACCTTGGGTGCGCAGTCCAGCAACCCCAAGATCAAGACCAAGGTGGTATGGGTCAACGAGTGGTTCAACCCGCCCAAGGAAACCGAAGCCGCGACTTCGCTGATCAACGGCGGCGCAGACGTGTTGTTCCAGAACACCGACTCGGCGGCCGTGCTCAAGACCGCGCAGGACAAGGGCAAGCGGGCTTTTGGCTGGGATTCGGACATGTCCGCCTACGGCCCCAAGGCGCACCTTGGCTCGGCCATCATCAACTGGGCGCCGTACTACATCAAGACCACCAAGGAGGCGCTTGACGGTAGCTGGAAGGGCGGCGGCGGCGTGTGGTGGGGCCACAAGGAAGGTGCTATCGACATGGTGTCCATCGCCGACGACGTGCCCGCAGAGACCAAGGCCAGGGTTGACGAGATCAAGGCCGGGCTGATGGCCGGCACCTACTCTATCTGGAAGGGACCGCTCATGGGGCAGGACGGCAAGGTGATTCTGGCCAAGGATGCGGTCGCCGACGACAAGTTCCTGAGCGGTGTCAACTTCTACATCAAGGGTGTGGAAGGCAAGGTTCCGGGCGGCAAATAAACGCTGCGTCGGGTGACGGTGTTGCACAAGGCTGCCTGCGGGCAGCTTTGTGCTTTCTGGAGGATTCATGTTCAAAGTCAAACCGCTTGCTGCCGGGCGACTGCCGGATCTGCTGCGGGCAATGCCCAAGGCCGAGTTGCACATACACATCGAGGGCTCGCTCGAGCCCGAGCTGATCTTCGCGCTGGCGCAGCGCAACCATGTAGACCTGCCGTACGCCGACGTGGAGGCCCTGCGCCGGGCCTACGTGTTCAACAACCTGCAGAGTTTTCTCGACGTGTACCACGAAGGCACCAAAGTGCTGCGTACCGAGCAGGATTTCTTCGACATGGCCTATGCCTATCTGATGCGTGCACACGCCGACAACGTGTTGCACGCCGAGATTTTTTTCGACACCCAGACCCATACCGGGCACGGTCTGGACGCGGCCGTGGTCGTCAACGGCCTGCACCGCGCCTGTGTCACGGCGCAGGCAGAACTGGGCATCACGGCGTCGCTGATCTTCTGCTTCCTGCGCCACCTCAGCGAGCGGGCGGCGTTCGAGGCGCTCGAGCAGGTGCTGCCGCAGCGCGACAAGATGATCGGGGTCGGCCTCGCGTCCAGCGAGCTGGGCCATCCACCGGAGAAGTTTGCCCGCGTGTTTGCGCGCTGCCGCGAACTCGGATTCCGGCTGGTTGCGCATGCCGGAGAGGAGGGCCCGCCGGCCTACATATGGAGCGCACTCGACGCGCTCCGAGTGGAGCGGATTGACCATGGCGTGCAATCCATGCAAGACCCATTGCTGATGCAACGCCTGGCGAAAGACCGCATACCGCTTACCGTGTGTCCGCTGTCCAACCTCAAGCTGTGTGTGTTTCCTGCCCTGGAGCAGCACAACCTGGCGCGCATGCTTGAGGCTGGCCTGGTGGCCACCGTCAACTCGGACGATCCGGCGTATTTTGGTGGTTACATCAACCAGAACTTCACCCAGACCTTCGCCGCCCTGGGCATGTCGGCGCAACAAGCCTGGCAACTGGCGCACAATAGTTTTGCCGCGAGTTTCCTCGACGAGCCGCTGCGGCGCAGCTACTTGCAGCGCGTGGACGCGGTGTTCGAGTCCTTCGAATAAGGCGCCATGACGATCAATTGTTACCGCGCCGCCATCCTGCGTTTTGGCGCCGACCAGCAGGCGATCTACGAAGCGGACGGCCTGCTGGTGCTAGGTCCCGGGCCTACGGGCGTACCTGTAGTACTGGCGGTGGGGCCGTACGCCGCGCTGGCAGCAAAGTTCGCGCACACCGCAGTCGAGCATTTGCCTGGCCGCATTCTGGCGCCCGGGTTCATCGACCTGCATGTGCACTATCCGCAAGTGGATGTGATCGGTTCACCGGCCAGTGGCCTGTTGCCCTGGCTGGAGAACTACACGTTTCCGCAGGAGAGCCGGTTCTCTGATCCGGAGCACGCCCGTGGTGTCGCGGAGTTCTTCGTGGCCGAGCTGCTGCGCAACGGCGTTACCACGGCATTGACCTTTGCTACATCCCATCCGGGCTCGGTCGACGCCTTGCTCGGCGTGGCCGAGCGCCTCGGCATGCGCATGATCACCGGCAAGGTGCTGCAGGACCGGCACTCGCCCGACGGCGTTCGCGACGAGACCGAACAAAGCCTCGTGGACACGGAAACCCTTATTCAGCGTTGGCACGGCAAGGGTCGGCTGGGCTACGCGATCACGCCGCGTTTTGCGCCGAGCTGCACGCCAGCTCAGCTACGTGGTGCCGGAGAACTGGCAGCGCGTTACCCGGATGTCTGGATCCAGTCGCATGTTGCCGAGAACAAGGATGAGATCGCCTGGGCGCGCGCGCTGTTTCCGCAGTCGCGCTCGTACCTTGCGGTGTACAACGACCATGGCCTGATGCGAGACCGTGCCATTTACGCACACTGCATTCACTTCGACGATGCGGACCGCGCCCTGATGCGAACCACGGGGGCGGCGGCGGCCGTCAGCCCGACCAGTAACCTTTTTCTGGGCAGTGGATTCTTTGACTATGCCGCCGCCGACTCGGCTGGTATGCGCTACGGACTGGCCAGCGACGTCGGTGGCGGCACTTCACTGTCACCGTTTCACACCATGCTCGCGGCTTATTATGTGGGCCGCGAGGGGCAGACCAAGGGCGGCCTGAGCCTGTCGCCGCAGCATCTGTGGTGGCAACACACAGCGGGCGCAGCACTGGCGCTGGGATTGGACGGCGTAGTGGGCAACCTGGCGGTCGGCTGCGAGGCCGATTGTGTGGTGCTCGATCCGCAGTGCACGCCGCTGCTGGCACGCCGCACGGCGCAGGCTGGCAGCCTGGACGAGCTGCTGTTTGCGATGATCGTGCTGGGTGACGACCGGCTGGTGCAACGCACACTGGTTGCAGCACCGGTCTGATACGGCGTTCGCCCCGTTGCAGCGGGCAGTCGCAGGCCGCTGCCTACAATCCCCGCTTCGGAGTTACGCGGACGCCACCGACACCAATATGACAATCAAAAGCGACAAATGGATCCGCCGCATGGCCGAGTCCACCGGCATGATAGAGCCGTTCGAGCCCGGCCAGATCCGTATGCGGGACGGTCAAAAGATCATCAGTTATGGCACCAGCAGTTACGGCTACGACATACGCTGTGCGCCCGAATTCAAGGTCTTCACCAATATCCACAGCACGGTAGTGGACCCGAAGAACTTCGACGAAAAGAGTTTTGTCGACTTCCACGAAGACGTCTGCATCATCCCGCCCAACAGTTTTGCGCTGGCGCGCACGCTGGAGTATTTCCGCATCCCGCGCAACGTGTTGACGATCTGCCTGGGCAAGAGCACTTACGCACGCTGCGGCATCATCGTTAACGTCACGCCTTTCGAACCGGAGTGGGAGGGTTTTGTGACGCTGGAGTTCAGTAACACCACACCCTTGCCCGCCAAGATTTATGCGGGCGAGGGTTGTGCCCAGGTGCTGTTTTTCGAGAGCGACGAGGTCTGCGAAACCAGTTACAAGGACAGGGGTGGCAAGTACCAGGGGCAGCGCGGCGTGACCCTGCCCAAGGCCTGAGCTGGCACTGGCTGAGCCAACCGCCGAACCAAAGTCTCTGGCGATTTTGTGTTCAAGGATTCAGATTCGCCGCACTTGGTGGGCGGGATCAGGACGGCACGGCACGCTGCTCCGCGAACGTCCCCTGGCCTTCGGCCTCCGCCTTTATTTCGCTGCGCCGAGCGCCCCACCGGCCTGATCCTGCGAGCAGGGCCGGCTTGCGGTGCGCAAACGAGGCTCCCTGCCAAGGAGGCCGGGCGGGCGGCGTAGCGAAGTAGACGAGGAGGGGCGGGCGCAGCCCGTTCCGGGGGCATGAGCGAAGCCGCCCGCCCAGCCTCTTTGGCTGGCCAATGCCATCACCCCAGTTCTTGTCTTTCGAACGCAAAATGGTATCAGTCGTTAGCACCGGCCGCGAGTCGGATATCAGTCTCACCGGTATGCAGCAACGCCGCACGCAAAGCGGCACGCAGGCCCAGTACCATGTCGGGCAGCGCCACCCCGGCGGCAGATTGATGCGCCAGCGCCTGCCCCGGCAGCCAGGGCAGATGCATGAATCCGCCGCGCACGCGCCGCAGGCCGCGACCGGTAGTCAACAGATGCATCAGGGCGTAGAACACATGGTTGCAGACAAAGGTGCCGGCGCTGTTGGACACTTCTGCGGGAACACCGGTTTCACGTATGGCCAACAGCATCGCCTTGATCGGCAGGCTGCTGAAATATGCCGCCGGGCCATTGGGAATGACGGCGGTGTCGACCGGTTGCCCGCCCAGGTTGTCGGGGATGCGCGCGTCGTTGATGTTGATCGCAACACGTTCCAGCGAAAGCGCCTGACGCCCACCTGCCAGTCCCAGGCACAACACCAGCGCCGGGCGGTGGACCTGTATCAGTCGGGCCAGGAGCGCCGCCGACGCACCAAAAGCGGTCGGCAAGCGGGAGGCGACGATACGGTGGCCGGCGACCTGTCTTCCATGCAGGGCCTGCGCCAGCAACCAGCTGGGGTTGACCGCGTCGCCGTCAAACGGCTCGAACCCGGTCAGCAGGATTGTTTCTGCGCGCTGCGCAGCGACATTTTTTGCGCTTGGACCAGCCTTGCGGACAGCTCGGGCGTTGGGAGGGGGGGTTGACATGACTCCAATCTACCGCGAACCGCGGTGGCCTGGGTAAAAAATGTGCTGCCGTGAAATGGGAAGGCAACCGTGAGCCGGACTACGTCGAGAAGAGGCGCGGCAGTAGTGGAGGTGGGGCGGCATCTTGGGCGAGCTCAGGATCGACGTCGGAACCATCGTAATCGCCATGGTCGGCGGTTGGACTTTCGGCATCAACCCCTTGACCAATAGGGGCCCGCTCAGTGGTGGTGGTGGCGTGGAGCAGGTGCAGCAGCAGGCCCTGGCGAAGCGCCCACCGGCCGAAGACCGGATGGCCAAGTACGTGTAGCCAGTGCATACTTTCGCGGCGCGCACGTTATGGGAGGATAATCACGCTTTGCCCGGAACCCGGGCACCACCTGCCCCAGCCTGCAACCGGCTTGGTGGCAAATCCTCCCGCAGGTACTGATGAGCGACCCCGTAGACACCCCGACAGTTCCCGAGCGTATCGACGCTTTCTCCCAACTCCAGTTAGCCGCCCCCCTGGCCCGTGCCGTCGCCGACATGGGTTATGAGTCAATGACACCGATCCAGGCGCAGGCGATTCCAGTGGTTATGCAGGGCCGCGACGTCATGGGTGCCGCGCAGACCGGGACCGGCAAAACGGCGGCGTTTTCGCTGCCATTGCTGCAGCGCATGCTGGGCCATGAAAATACTTCCACGTCGCCGGCACGGCACCCGGTGCGTGCGCTGGTGCTGTTGCCCACGCGCGAACTCGCTGACCAGGTGGCCA
>JAJAZK010000105.1 GCA_026785765.1 Rhodoferax sp.
CAGATGCAGTAAACCCGGCCGTATCAATCACCGCGCCGGCGCCAATGGCGATGCCCGACTGGTTGACCAGCACCAGCCGCCCGTTGGACTGCAGGCTGCCGAAAATTGCGGAGGGGTTGTTCGTCACAACCCGGTTGATGACGGTGCTGGCCGCATTGGGTTGCGCAAAGACGGTGGCACTGCCGGCGGGTATCGAGAAACTCTGCCAGTTGATGGCTGAATGGTAGCTGGCAGCGCCGTTCTGGGTGGTGACGGTCAGCTGCTTGCCGTTGGTCGCCATGCTCGCCTGGCCGTGTACCGCTACCCCACCCGACGGATTGGCTATTGCGCCATTGGGCGCACTGGCAAAAGCCCCGGCAAGTGCCAACGCCAGCAGGGCCGGCCTGAAGCGACGGTTGCGCGTGGCTTTAACCCGCGCAGCCACAGGATTTATTCTCATTTTTGTACCCCACATACCCAGCCCGACCCGTTCTGTACACACCGTGGCTGCACCACTATGCCAGCGTGCTGCTTGGTGCCGCGCCGGTTCGCCAATCCGGCCACTGCCTGTTGATTGTGCTGACATTTTGGTCACTTGTGACATTCCCCCGCCGGATTTCTTACGTGTTGTCGCCCAGTGACGGGACGGCGCATCGTTGCAGCGCCTCGCCTTGTCCAATTGGCGGATGACAGGACGCTCCATTTGTGCTAGCACCGTCCGTAACCTGCGTCGCAGGACTTGGCGCCACCGCCCGACCATCCGCCAAATGGGGGATGCGCGAACGGCAGCGAGCTACTACCGTCGCAGCAGGTCAGGTCCCGCAAAGACTGATCCCGGCCACAGTCCACCCAACAGTGAACGGTGTTCGCCGAAAAAACCAACCGGACTTTGCACCTACACGAAGAGGACTGCCATGAAACACAGAATCAAACGCTCCCTGCTCGCCCTGGCCAGCGTCGGCCTGCTAACACTGGTCGGCTGCGGCGGTGGAGGTGGTAGCGACTTCGCCGACGTCAGCACGACCGTCATCGACGGCGCGATCCAGAACGCTGTCGTCTGCCTGGACAAGGACAACAACGGCGCCTGCGATCCAGGTGAGCCGCAAGGCAAGACCGGCGCCAACGGCAAGGTCACGTTCCAGGTCGCCAAGGCAGACCTTGGGAAGTTCCCTATTCTTGCTGTGGTTGGTCTGGACGCCGTTGATGCCGACCACGGACCGGTGACCACGCCCTTCGTAATGACTGCCCCGGCCGACAAAACCGCGGTCATCAGCCCGTTAACATCGCTGGTGCAACAGGTAATTGCCAACTCCGGCGTCAGTTCCGACGAAGCGGCCGTGTCCATAAAAAGCCTGACCGGCATCACGGTGTCGATTTTTGCTGACTACACCCAGGCGGCCGCTCCGACCGACGGCACCGACCCGGCGACCCTGGCCCGCATGCTGGTGGTGACCACGCAAAAGCAGACGGCGTTGCTGGCCTCGGCAATCGGTACTCCGGCCGCGGACGGAAAAACCATCACCAAAGGCGATATCGACCGTGCCACCCGCAAAAAGATGCTCGAGCGTCTGACGCCTCTGGTGACCGCGATCAATGACGCTACGGTGCGCAATGCCGGCACGGCCGTCGCCAAGGAGGCCGCCCTGCAAATCGCGGCCACCACACAGGCGAACGACGCGCAAGCGCTCAAACCCGCAGGTATTGCAACCGAAGTGGCGATCAACAACCAGATCGCGAACCCGGTCGCCGAGGCGGTAACCGCTCCGAGTCCCGGGGTGACGCTTGCCAACCTGACATTCACCGACTCTTCAAATTACTTTGCGCGCTTCTTTACTGCCACGGCCGCTCAGTCCACACCAGACGCGAACGGCATGGTCAAGTATGTCGACCGACGCTACAGCTCCAACACCGGTTTTCTTGCCCGGTGGGGCATCGGTTCCCAGCCGCGTTTCCAGGCAGATTTGAACTGGAACGGAAGTGCGTGGGTGGGCTGTCCCATCAACTTTGAAGGCACATCCTCGGTACGGGACGCCATGGGAAACAGCACGTACATCTTCTGTTACAACCGCGAAACCGGCAAAGGGGCCAACGCAATCTTTGACATTGCTGGCAAGGCCATGAAAGAGGTTTACGACAGCATCATTGCGACGGGTCCCACCAACTTCAAGATTGAAAATTCCGCCACGGCCTTGGGTGCCGCAACCTTCCCACCCGGCTCCAAGCTCCGTTACTCCAGTTCAACATCGCTCACGAGCGCGATAGCCTATTCCCCGGCCGGCAAGGACAACCCTCCCGGCGTCAGCAATACGATCTCGCAGTACAGCCCTGCAGTTGCGGCCGGTGGCATCGCCGCCAATCAGGCCCCAGGAGTGGGGTGCAACTCCACTGAAATCAATACCACTAATGGGACGCCCACCACGACATTGGAAGGGATGGTCGTGGCCGCTACTGGCAATCCGTGCGTGTTTACCGGCGGCAGCTTTGTCTACCTGGGCGTGACCTATACCAACCCCGACCCGACCAATGAGTCGTGGGCGGGGCAATCACTCGATATGGGAACTTTGGGGACTGCACCCGTAGGCAGCGGCCTGGTGGCGCCCGGCTTCTACACGACCAACACGCGCTTTCGCGTGGCGTTCAAGGGCACCGGTACCAATCCCACCACATACTACGCCTGCAAACAGCGTTTCAACAACGGCTCGGCGCGCAACTGCGTCCCCATCGGGACCGGGTCGTACACCATCACCACCTTGGGTGATGCACGCGTCATGACGTTCAACAACCTGCCGGCTCAAATGGCACCGCTGACCTCCAACCGGGTTTTTGTCGAACGTGGCGGAGCAATATATTTCGGCTTCCAGAGCAAGCTGGGCACCTTCAACGCCGCCCGCCTCAACACCGTGGCTGGCAATGCCTTGTTGACCCAGCTCGGCATGCCGCTGGAAGACCCGAACCTGCCGATTGCACTGACCGCAGGGTCCTACCAGGGAAGTTATGACGTCAGCAATGCAGGCCCGGCCAACGCGACGGGTGTGGTCCTGACAATCAATGCCAACGGTAGCCTGTTTTGCCAGAACACGGTCAGCTTGGCCAATGTGACGCCGTGCCAGTTCAACACAACCAATCCACTCACTGGCGCATTCACCGCCACCATCGGCGCCAGCAGCATGGGCGGCAGCGTCAACTTCCAGACCGGGACCGGTAGCGGCACCCTCAGCGCACCTGACTCCGGCAGCTTTACCGTGTTGCGCCGCTAGCCCTCGTGCGGTCCCTGCTCGCCCTCGCCGAGGGCTGATCGGCAAACTATGCCAAAAGGCCCGCCCAACGCGGGCCTTTTTCATTATTGGTCCCGCCGGAACTGCGCTCGACCAGGACGTGAGTGCAGCGAAGCGCCTCAACCCAAGCCGTCAATTGGCCAGCAGTTGGCGCAATACAAACGGCAGGATGCCGCCATGGCCGTAGTAATCCACCGTGATCGGCGTGTCGATGCGCAGGGTCAACAGCAGCTCACTGCGTCGGCCATCGGCTGCTTCGTCGCCAAGGCCATGCGGCCCGACTACATGTCGTATGTTGCCCGTCCAGGCCATCGCGACGAAGTCTTCCTTGTTCATGGAGCGACCATGCCTCTTGGCCTCCTCGGCCCAGTATTGTTTCAATTCGGCGGGCATCTGTTTGATGGTCAAAACTTCACTCATGACGGCCTCAATGGAAGATGTGGTGGAGCCAATAAGGTAGCGAAATGGCTGCTCTTGTTCAACCTGCGCATCTGCGATGCACAAGTGCGCCCACTTTGCAGGCGGCGGTCCAAGACCTCGTCCATGGCGAACACAACCGGAACGTAATCGTCTGGATGAGCTCGAAGTCGCCGAGGTATGGGGCCAGGCAAGGTGCGCGGCAGTGTGCCGCCAGCCGTCAATTTGCCAGTAGCTGCCGCAACACAAACGGCAGGATGCCGCCGTGGCGGTAGTAGTCCACCTCGATCGGCGTGTCGATGCGCAGGGTGAGCAGCAGCTCGCTGCGCCGACCATCGGCATGTGCCACCACCAGCTTCGCATCACTTTGCGGTGCCAGGTCGGCGGCCGGTTCGATGTCGATACGCTCGTCCCCACGCAATTCCAGCGATTGCCAGGAGTCGCCTGCTTTGAACTGCAGCGGCAACACGCCCATGCCGACCAGGTTGCTGCGGTGGATACGCTCGAAGCTCTTCGCCACCACGGCGCGGATACCGAGCAGCTGTGTGCCCTTGGCGGCCCAGTCGCGGCTGGAGCCGGTGCCGTATTCCTCGCCGGCAAACACCACCGTGGGTATGCGCTGCGCCATGTACTGCATGGCAGCCTCGTAAATGGACATCTTCTGCGCCTCTTGCCCGCCGGCGCCGTGGTACAGGGTCCGGCCGCCCTCCTCGCGCGAACCGTCTGCACCGGCTGGCAACATCAGGTTCTTGATGCGCACATTGGCAAAGGTGCCGCGCAGCATAACCTCGTGGTTGCCACGGCGCGCACCGTAGGAGTTGAAGTCGGCCTTCTGGATGCCGTGCGCCAGCAGCCATTGCCCGGCCGGGGACTGTTCGGCGATGGAACCGGCGGGCGAAATATGGTCGGTGGTGATGGAGTCGCCAAACAGCGCCATGATGCGCGCGCCCGTGACGCGCTCGGCGCCTGGAACCGCAGCGGCGGGCGCTTGCAACTGGAAGCCGTCAAAAAAAGGCGGGCGCGCGATGTAACTGCTCTGTGGCCAGCTATAGCTGGTGCCAGTGACACCCTGGATGTGCTCCCACAATTTGCCCGGCTCGGTCTTGATGCGGGCATAGTTGTCGCGGTAGGCCTTGCCGTGCATGGCGAAGCGCATCAGGTCATGGATCTCCTCGCTGCCCGGCCAGATGTCGCCCAGGTACACGTCCCGGCCGTCTTTGCCTTGTCCCACCGGTTCGGTCATCAGGTCGCGCAGCACGGTGCCGGCAATAGCGTAGGCCACCACCAGCGGCGGGCTGGCCAGAAAATTGGCTTTCAGGTTGGGATGGATGCGCGCCTCGAAATTGCGGTTGCCCGACAACACCGACGCACACACCAGATCGTTGGCGCTGATCACTTCATTCAGTTCAGGAGTCAGGTCGCCAGCGTTGCCAATGCAGGTGGTGCAACCGTAGCCGGCCAGCGCAAACCCGAGCTTCTCCAGATATGGCAGCAGGCCGGTTTGCGTCAGGTACTCGGTCACGATGCGCGAGCCCGGCGCCAGCGATGTCTTGATGTGGGGCTGCACCCGCAGTCCGGCCTGCACTGCCTTCTTTGCCAGCAGGCCGGCCGCCAGCAGCACCCCTGGGTTGGAGGTATTGGTGCAACTGGTGATGGCGGCAATCAGGACGTCACCGTTGCGTACATCGAGCCCGCCCGGCGTATGGAAAACCTGCGCCAACTTGCCTGGCATCTGGTTGAAACCGTTCTCGGCATTGGAGCGCGAGAACAGGGAACTGAACTGGCTCGCCACCTGGCCCAGTTCGATACGGTCCTGCGGGCGCTTCGGTCCGGCCAGGCTGGGCGTGACGCTGCCCAAGTCGAGCTGTACCACCTGCGAATAATCGATCTCCCCGGCCAGTGCCACGCCGAACAGTCCTTGGGCGCGGAAATAGGCCTCGAAGTTTTCGATCTCCTGGGCGCTGCGGCCGGTGCCCTTGAAGTAGGCGAGGGTTTTCTCATCGACCGGGAAAAAACCCATCGTCGCGCCATATTCAGGCGCCATGTTGGCAATCGTGGCGCGGTCCGGCAGGGCCAAGGTGCGGGTGCCGGCGCCGAAGAACTCGACAAACTTGCCCACCACCTTGTGCTGGCGCAGCAGTTCCGTCACTGTCAGCACCAGATCGGTGGCGGTCACCCCCTCACGCAGGCGACCGGTCAGCTCCAGCCCGACCACATCCGGCGTCAAAAAGTACACCGGCTGACCCAGCATCGCCGCTTCGGCCTCGATACCACCCACGCCCCAGCCAACCACACCAATGCCGTTGATCATCGTCGTGTGGCTGTCGGTACCGACCAGACTATCGGGGTAGAAAACTCCGTCGGCGCGCCGGTGCACACCACGCGCCAGGTACTCGAGATTGACCTGGTGCACGATGCCAAAGCCTGGTGGCACCACGCCGAAGGTGTCGAACGCCTGCATGCCCCATTTCATGAACTCGTAACGTTCGCGGTTGCGCTGGAACTCCAGCTTCATGTTGAGGTCGAGCGAGTCCTTCTGCCCGTAGTGGTCGACCATCACAGAATGGTCTACCACCAGATCTACGGGCACCAGCGGCTCGATCCGTTTCGGGTCCTTGCCAAGCTCGACTGCCTTGCTGCGCATGGCTGCCAGGTCGGCCAGCAGCGGGACGCCGGTGAAGTCTTGCAACACCACGCGCGCGACCAGAAACGGAATCTCGTCGCTGCGCGCGGCGTTCGCCTGCCAATTGGCGATCTGCGCCACGTGGCCCGCGGTGACGCGTTTGCCGTCGCAGTTGCGCAGCACCGACTCAAGCACGATCCGCAGCGACACCGGCAACCGGCTCACGTTCGGATATCGCTGTGCCAGCGTCGGCAAAGAATACAACTCGCCGGTCTCCCCCGATGCGGCCCGGAACTGTTTGCGGGTGGAATCAAAAGGGTGTTGCATGGCAGGCTCCTTGAATGGCAGTGGGAAGGCCATTCTGGCACCCCACACATTGCCAGCACCGGCCGGGTGGATTTTCCCGCAGCGTGCCGTCAGCCGCAAGCCCCAAGCCACAGCCCCAAGCCACTACTCCACGCGGCTGATAGCGGTCGGCTTGAAACCCAGGTCGGCCGCCTTGCCTTTGCGCGCACGTGCGCCGCGCGCATTGTTGAGACTGCGGATCTCCAGCGTCTCTTCACGCGGCTTGCCGGCGCGACCGATGCCCTCGATCTTCACGCTGCGGGTGTAGGCGGCAGCGCCGGCCAGGCTGTCCTTGTCTTCGAGCTCGATCAGTTTGAGCCCGCGCCCGCCATTGGCCATGGCGTTGAGTTCACCAATCGCAAAGGTCAGGATACGGCCGCCGGTCGAGGCGCAAGCGACGTGGGTGGCCGGCAACAGCGCCACTGAACCCGAAACACCGCTGACTGGCGACGGCCGGGTCAGGGATTCGCCCTCGCTGCAGCTGACAAAGGCCTTGCCGGCCTTGAGGCGCGAGACCATCTGCTCCACCGTGGCGAGGAATCCATAACCACCCGAACTCGCCAGCAGCAGCGTCGCGTCGGGCGGGCCGGCGAAGTAATACGACAGCTGGGTGCCCGGCTCCAGATCGAGCAACGTCGTCACCGGCTGGCCGTCCCCACGGGCGCCGGGCAACAGGGCCACCGGCACCGAATACACCCGGCCGCGGTTGCCAAACACCAGCAACGTATCGACCGAGCGGCACTCGAAAGTGCCGCGCAAAATGTCGCCCGACTTGAAGGCGAAACCCGCCCGGTCGTGCCCGTGGCCAGTGCGCGCGCGCACCCAGCCTTTGTCGCTGACCACCACGGTCACGGGCTCATCCAGCACGCGCACTTCAACCACGGCGCGTTTGTCGCTCTGGATCAGGGTGCGCCGGGCATCACCAAACAGCTTGGCATCGGCCTCGATCTCGCGCACCATCAGGCGCCGCAGAGCGGTCGCGCTTCCCAGGATCTCGTCGAGCCTCTTCTGCTCATCGCGCAGGCCGGACAACTCCTGTTCGATCTTGATCGCTTCGAGCCGCGCCAACTGGCGCAGGCGGATGTCCAGAATGTCTTCCGCCTGTCGCTCCGAGAGGGAAAAACGCGCGATCAGGGCCTGCTTTGGCTCATCGGCCTGACGGATGATTGCGATCACCTCATCAATATTGAGCAGCACCAGTTGCCGCCCCTCGAGGATATGGATGCGGTCCAGCACCCGCGCCAGACGGTGCCGAGTGCGACGCTCAATGGTGGTTTGGCGAAACTGGGTCCATTCCGTGAGCATCTGGCGCAGGGACTTCTGGGTTGGCCGCCCGTCCAGCCCGACCATGGTCAGATTGATCGGTGCCGACGTCTCCAGGCTGGTATGCGCCAGCAAGGTGGTGATGAGTTCCTGTTGCCCGATGCGGCTGGTCTTGGGCTCGAACACCAGGCGTACCGCAGCGTCCCTGGACGACTCGTCGCGCACGGTGTCGAGCACCGACAACACGCTGGCCTTAAGCTGCACCTGCTCCTGCGACAGCGCCTTTTTGCCAATGCGGACCTTGGGATTGGTCAGCTCCTCGATCTCTTCGAGTACACGCTGGGTGCTGACGTTGGGCGGCAACTCGGTAACCACCAGTTGCCACTGGCCACGCGCCAGCTCTTCGATCTTCCAGCGCGCACGCACCTTGAGTGACCCGCGTCCGCTGCGGTAGGCTTCGGCAATGTCTGCGGCTGCGCTGATGATCTGCCCACCGCCCGGGTAGTCCGGCCCCGGCACCAGGGCCAGCAACTCGACATCCGATAACTCGGGTGCGCGCAGCAGCGCCACGCAGGCAGCGGCGATCTCGCGCAGGTTGTGACTCGGCACCTCGGTGGCCATGCCCACGGCAATGCCGCTGGCACCATTGAGCAGCACAAAAGGCAACCGCGCCGGCAACTGCACTGGCTCTTCGGTCGAACCGTCGTAGTTGGGCGCAAAGTCCACCGTCCCTTCGTCGATTTCGTCGAGCAACAGCCGGCTGATCCTGGCCAGCCGGGCCTCGGTGTAGCGCATGGCCGCAGCACCATCGCCATCACGGCTGCCGAAGTTGCCCTGACCGTCGATCAGCGGATAGCGCTGCGAGAAATCCTGCGCCATGCGCACCAACTCCTCATACGCCGCCTGGTCGCCATGCGGATGGAAACGCCCCAACACATCGCCGACCACCCGCGCCGACTTCACCGGCCGCGCCCCGGTATTGCCGGCTGGACCACCAAACCCCAGTCCCATGCGGGACATCGCGTACAGAATGCGCCGCTGTACCGGCTTTTGTCCGTCGCAAACGTCGGGCAAGGCACGCCCCTTGACCACACTCAGGGCGTATTCCAGATAGGCGCGTTGTGCGTAAGTGGCCAGGTTCAGGGATTCGTCGCCGTCGCCAGGTGGGCTGGCGGAAAAGTCGAGGGTGGGTTGGTCGCTGGTTGCCATCAATTGTCAGATTCGGTCTTGGGCTTGATGACGGGTGCGACCGACGGCGGCATGTTGCCGCGATTAAGCGCACCACCCGTGATGGCGGGGCGCACGCGTGAGGGGGCAGGCCGCACCTCGGGCACCAGCACCGGCACCGGGGGTTTGAGCAAGGTGTAAAACTGCATCACCGTCTTCACATAGGCCTGGGTTTCCTTGTAGTTGGGAATCTGGTTACCGGCGCGCTGCACCGCGCCCTCGCCTGCGTTGTAAGAGGCAAGGGCCACCTCGAGCTGGCCCGGAAACATGTTGATCAGGTCGCGCAGGTAACGGGTGCCGGTGCGGATATTGGTCTTGGGGTCGAAGAGCTTTTTCTCGATGGCCATCTTGCGGTCACCGTCGACACCGTAGCGCCGCGCCGTGGCTGGCATGATTTGCATCAAACCGATAGCCCCCTTGGGCGAAACCGCCGTGCTGTCGAATCCCGACTCGGCGGCGATCAGCGCCTGCAGCAACTCGAAGTCAATATTGTGGTCGTTCGAGGCCTCACGCAGAAGCTGGCGCACCTGCTTGAAGATTGGCGAAACCTCGAAAAACGCATGCAACTTGTTGGGCGCCATCGGCTGGGCGGCCGGCGCGCGCGGCGGCTGCGCAACGTCTGCCAATACATCGCGCGTGGTGTCAAAGGTTTCGGCGCTGCGAAAGAACAATTCGTAACGGTCGTCCAGCCGCTCCGACGCGAAATGGGCGACGCCCCGGGCGTCGACAAAGCCCCAGACATCAGCCCGTGCGGGCGGCGCCAGCAAAGCAGCGAACAGCAGCAGCACGGTCGCCAGACGCGAGAGCAGCGCGCCTGCGCGACACGCCTCAGTTGGGATGGCCGTGGCCATCAAACGTCCACCTCCACCAAGTCGCCGTGCATCTCCATCAACTCGCGCCGCGCCGCCGCCTCGCCCTTGCCCATCAGCTTGGAGATCAGGGACTCGGTCTGGGCAAAGTTGATCGCGCCCAGATGCACCGGCAACAGGCGCCGTGTGTCCGGATTGAGCGTGGTGTCCCACAACTGCTCGGCGTTCATCTCGCCCAGGCCCTTGAAGCGGC
Source organism: Rhodoferax sp. (assembly GCA_026785765.1). Classification (GTDB taxonomy): domain Bacteria; phylum Pseudomonadota; class Gammaproteobacteria; order Burkholderiales; family Burkholderiaceae_C; genus CAISIP01. The sequence goes on from JAJAZK010000105.1 coordinate 10,192, forward strand.
TGATGTTCCAGGCGTTCTCGCGCACACCCTCCTTGCGCAACTTGTCGAGGATGGCTGTGAGTTCACCCGCATCGAGCGCGTAGGCCTTGGAGGCGGGTTTCTTGCCACGCGCGGGTGCATCCACGCGAAACAGCGGCGGGCGCGCCACATACACATGGCCGGTCTCGATCAACTTCGGGAAGTGGCGAAAAAACAGTGTCAGCAGCAGCACTTGAATATGCGAACCGTCCACATCGGCGTCGCTCAGGATGCAGACCTTGCCATAACGCAGACCGGTCAGATCAGGCGTGTCGTTCGGGCCATGCGGATCGACCCCGATGGCCACAGAAATATCGTGGATCTCGGTATTGGCAAACAGCCGGTCCCGATCCACCTCCCAGGTGTTGAGTACCTTGCCGCGCAATGGCAGGATCGCCTGCGACTCCTTGTCCCGTCCCATCTTCGCGCTGCCGCCCGCAGAATCCCCCTCGACCAGAAAAACTTCGTTGTGGGCAATGTCGCGGCTTTCGCAGTCGGTCAGTTTCCCAGGTAACACAGCGACACCGGAACCCTTGCGCTTTTCCACTTTCTGGCCGGCTTTCTGGCGCGTCTGCGCGGCGCGGATCGCCAGCTCGGCCAGCTTCTTGCCGTACTCCACATGCTGGTTGAGCCACAGCTCCAGTGTGGGCCGCACGAAGCCCGACACCAGACGCACGGCGTCACGCGAGTTCAGTCGTTCCTTGATCTGGCCCTGAAACTGCGGATCAAGCACCTTGGCCGACAACACATAACTGGCGCGCGCAAACACATCCTCAGGCAACAACTTGACGCCCTTGGGCAACAGGGCGTGCAGCTCGATGAAACTCTTCACCGCAGTGAACAGTCCGTCGCGCAGGCCACTCTCGTGGGTGCCCCCGGCGCGGGTGGGAATCAGGTTGACATAACTCTCACGCACCGGATTGCCGTCTTCGGTGAACGCCACACACCACTCGGCGCCCTCGCCTTCGGCAAAACTGTCGTGCGCCACGTCCGCAAAACCAGCATCCTCGAACATAGGAATCACCGGCTCGGCGTTCAGGGCCTGGCCCAGGTAATCGCGCAAACCGCCCTTGTAAAGCCAGTTCTGCGTATCTCTGGTCTTCTCGTTGGTCAACGTCACCGTTACGCCAGGCATCAACACGGCTTTGCTGCGCAAAAGATGGACTAGCTCCGCCATTGGCAACACGGCTGTCTCGAAGTAGCTGGCGTCCGGCCACACCCTGACCGAGGTACCGGACTTGCGGTCACCCTCGCCGGCCTTGCGCAATTGCAACGGCTCGGCCACGTCGCCACCCTCGAACACCATGCGTGCGACCATGCCGTC
>JAJAZK010000106.1 GCA_026785765.1 Rhodoferax sp.
AAGCCGGGTTGCGCTTGGGGCCGGCCATCATCAGCGCCTTGATCCGGCCGCCCTTGATATGCCCGGCGGACGAACCAAGCCCGTCAAACATCATTTCCACGTCGCCGGCAATCAATCCTTGCAGGGCCGGCCCAGCCCCGCGATAAGGAATGTGCGTGATAAAGGTCTTGCTCTGCTGCTTGAACAGTTCCCCTGCAAGGTGGTGCGAGGTACCGCCACCGGCCGACCCGTAGTTCAAGCGGCCGGGATTCTTGCGCACATGGTCGACGAAAGCAGCGAAATCTGCCATTGGCAGCTTGCGTGCATTGACCACCAGGACCTGCGGCACATTCGCCACCAGTACCAGGGGAATAAAGTCCTTTTCGATGTCGTAGTCAAGTTTCGGGTACATCGCCGGAGCAATTGCGTGGTGAACAGCCCCCATGAAGAGGGTATACCCGTCCGGCACGGCCTTGGCAGCGATGCCGGCACCCAAGGTACCGCCGGCACCACCCCGGTTGTCGATGATGAGTTGCCTGCCGGTGAGTCGGCCAAATTGGGCAGACAAGGGACGCGCAAACGCGTCCGTCCCGCCGCCAGCCGGAAACGGCACGATCATGGTCACCGGCTTGGCCGGCCATGGCGACTGCGCGCGCAGGGGCAGCGGCGCAATTGCCACGCCCAGGCCACCTGCGGCGGCAGCGTGCAGCAATTGGCGCCTGCGCGTATCGGTAATGGCGCCCTCGCGCCCGGTCGGGATCGAATTCTTCGTGTCCATGGTGTCTCCAGTTGTGGCTAGTAAGATTGTTGCCGCGCTACTACCACTGCAGCCCAGCTACGTCAGCAGCCATAGGAATTTTGCCGCGCGCCAACAGCGCACGGTGCTTGTCAAGGCGCTTGAGGTCATACAGGTAGTTGACCATGATGGCGCAGGACTGTCGCAGCCCCTTTGGCGACGGGTCAGCGGCCCAGTTCAAACGCTCCACCCGGGCCCCGTTGCCGAGATGAAAACGGGCCACCGGGTCGAGCGGCGCCGTTCCTGAGAACTCCTGGCCCAAGTAATGCGCCGCACTGCGCATCAGCCACTGGCGTACCGGTGCCGCGGCGCCGTCAGCGAGCGCCTTGTCCGCTGCGCCTAGCAAAGCGGCGGCCGTCAGCGGTGACTGGCCCACGGCGCGTTCCAGCCTGCTGCGGCCCTTGCTGTCCAGTCGTGCCACCATCGCATCGGCGTTTTTTACCAGCCAACTGCGCAAGCCAGGGATGGGCGACAAGGTGGCATAGGTCTTCAGCCCGGGGAACTCGGTCTGCAGCGCATCGACCACCCGCTTGATCAGGGAGTCGCCGAACCCCACCCCGCGCAGCCCGGTCTGGGTATTGCTGATGGAGTAAAAAATGGCGGTGGTGGCCTTGCGCAGATTGGTCGGCGCGGCGGCCTCGTCGCGCAGCGCCGTGATGCTGTCACTCAGGTGGTCCAGCAACGCCACCTCCACGAAGATCAATGGCTCCTCGGGCAACCGTGGATGGAAAAATCCATAACAGCGCCGGTCCGAGTCCAGCCGGTTCTTCACGTCGGCCCAACTGCGGATATCGTGCACCGCTTCGTACGATATGAGCTTTTCGATTAGCGACGCGGGAGAGTCCCAGCTGATGCGGCGCAACTCCAGGAAACCGACATCAAACCAGGTGGAGAACATGTACTCCATCTCGGCGTCCAGCGCCTTGAGCCGTCCGTCGACTTTCAGCGTCGGCTGCATTTGGGCGCGAAGGTCCACCAAAAAACGCACTCCCCCCGGATAGGCGCTGAAGCGCTGCAACAGGCGCCGCCGTGGCGACACCGTTTCGCGCCGGAAGTTCACGGCCGCTGTGGGCTCCTGCGCCGTCCCCACCGCTGCAGCATACCGCGCCTGCGCCTGGCGAACATGGTTTGGATCGGCAACAAACTGCTCACTCATAAGTAGCCACAGGTCGTGCCGCTGGGGCTCAGCCGCGTTGCCAAACCAGTCGGCCATTGCCCTGGCACGCAAGCCGCCCTCCACCTCGCTCACCTGCGGGTCGATGATCGCCTGCAACTCCTCCAACGTGCGGCGCAAAGCGCGCGGTGTCATCGCCTCGCCGGGCCTGCGTAGGGTCGCCACCATGCGCGCACGGGTCCCGCGTTGCGCGGCCTGCGCAGGCGCGTCCGCAGGCAACAAGGCGCTGACCGTTCGACCCAGCCAGCCGGCGGCGGTCATGCGAGCAACGCGCTCTTGCGATGGCGCTCAAGCTCGCGCAAGGCGTCACGCTGGCGCATGAGGTGGGTGCGCATGGCAGCTTCGGCGCCCTGCGAGTCGCGCGCGCGCAGTGCGGCGTACAGGGACAGGTGTTCGTCCAGGCTTTGCGCGAGACGCCCCGGCGCATGCAGCTGCTGCAGCCGCGCCAGTTTCAGGATCTTGCGCAGATCGGAGATCACCTGTGCCAGCCAACGGTTTTTTGCCAGCGTGATGATGGCTTCGTGGATACCAAGGTTGGTGGCGTAATACGCGTTGATCTGGCGCGATCTGGCGTGCCTCTTGAGCCGCACATGCAGGATATCCAGCGCTGCCATATCGGCGTCGCTGGCATTGCGCGCAGCTTCGAAGGCGCACCGTCCCTCCAGCAACGCCAACACCGGAAATATGTCGTCGAGGTCCTGTTCAGTGACTTCGCGCACAAAGCTGCCGCGGCGCGGCTCATGACGCACCAGTCCTTCCGCGGCCAGCACCTTCAAGGCCTCGCGCAGCGGGGTGCGCGAAATCTTCAAGCTGTCGCACAAGCCCGGCTCGTCGATGAAACTGCCCGGCCCCAGCGTCCCGGCGAAGATTTCTCCCCGCAGCCTGGTGGCGACTGCCTCATGCAGCGAGTGGTGCGTCTGGGTCACCACGAGCAACCGAACCAACAGATAATCATACGTAATTATGCGTAATAACTGGCATTCCGACTAGCCGTTCAAGACCCGGGCAAACCCTTACCCGCACGACCGCCATCGGCGAGCTCGCAACATGGACCGGCATGTGAGAATCCGCGCATTCCCGCACCACGGCTGTTACCGCGCCCAAACGCACAGCCACCCGCTCGAAAAGGGCCGTTGCCATGAATCCCATTGTTTCGCGCCGCCGCGCCGCGCAGACAATTGCAGCAGCCGCGCTGGGCATCTGGTCTGGCGCACGGGCGGCCCAAGACATGCCCCTGTTCGACGCACATATTCATTACAGCCACGACGCCTGGGAACTGGTGCCACCAAAACAGGCGGTGCGCATCTTGCGCGATGCCGGCCTGCGTGGTGCCCTGGTGTCGTGTCCAACGACGAGGGCACACAAATGTTGCTGGCCGAAGCACCGGATCTGATCGTGCCGGAATTACGCCCCTACCGGACCCGCGCCGACACCAGCGGCTGGGTGCGCGACGACGGCATTCTGCCGTATCTGGAGGCGCGCCTGGCGAAATACCGGTACGCCGGTATCGGAGAGTTTCACCTGTTTGGTGAGGAGGCCGAGTTGCCAATCCCCCAACGCATGGTGGCCCTGGCACGTGAGCGCGACCTGCTGCTGCACGCACACTCCGACGTGGAGGCGATCGACCGCTTGTTTCGCCAATGGCCGCAGGCGCGGATCCTGTGGGCGCACTCCAGCTTTGACCGCCCGGAGAAGGTGCGTGAGGTGTTGCGCCGCCATCCCCGGCTATGGTGTGACCTGGCCTACCGCAGCGACCACGCCCATGGCAACAAGCTTGACCCGGCCTGGCGCGAGGCGTTCATCGCCCATCCGGATCGGTTCATGGTCGGCACCGATACCTTCACGCCAGAGCGCTGGCACTTTATTGGCACCCACGCCAGTTTTTCTCGTGGCTGGCTGGCGGACTTGCCGCTGGCCCTGGCCGAACGAGTTGCCTGGCGCAACGCCGAGGCACTGTTGCGCGCCAATACGTTGCCCCGCACATGACGTCGACCGGACGCACCGGCCACCTGCCGGCGCTGGCGTTCTCCGATGGCAAGCCACGTGGCGAAGGCGTGGCCACGCTGGACCGCAACACACCCTCGCTGTGGAACGTGGTGTACCAGCGCTGGTATGGATGGGATGGCGCCTCCGACAGCCTTTGGTCGCAGGCCGTACGGCCGTTGCTCGATGCGCGCGAAATGGCCGACTCGGCAGAACACATCGCCGCCGCCGTTGCCAGTGATGCCGACCTGAGTTGCCGATACCGCCAGGCGTTCGGCAGCGCACCGCAAAGCGGCGCCGCCGCGCAGACCACGCTGATCGGCGTGGCCAAGGCCTTCGGCGCGTTCTCGGCCAGCTTGCGCTCGGCGCCGACCGCGTTTGACCAGTTTCGCGCCGCCTGGCGCGCGGCGACCGGGCCGCGCAAGCGCGTTTCCCGATCGCCGCGCAACGCGGACTGCAACTGTTTGTCGGCAAGGGGCAATGCTCCACCTGCCATGTGGGGCCGATGTTCAGCAATGGTGAGTTTGGCGACATCGGAGTGTCGTTCTTCGTCCAGCCTGGCGTGGTGGACCCGGGCCGCCACGCCGGCATCCTGGCGTTGCGCCAGAGCCCGTACAACCTGCTGGGTGCCTTTGCCGATCGCGACACTCGCATCGAATCGGTCAAGACCCGCCATGTGGACTTGCAACACCGTAATTTTGGCGAGTTCAAGGTTCCCAGCCTGCGCAACGTGGCCAACACCGCGCCGTACATGCACGATGGGAAGTTCGCCACGCTGGAGGCAGTGCTGCGGCACTATTCGCAACTCAACATGGAGCGGCTACACGCGGACGGGTGAACCTTGCTTCGCCCGTTGCGGCTAAGCCCGAGCGAGCGCGAAGATCTGGTGGCATTTTTGCAGACCTTGTCCGACCCGCGGGCACAACAGTGGCAAGCCGCGAGGCTGCAACCCTGCAAACCAACAGCGGGGCTGCTCAGCCCTTGATGGATCGCACTGGCGGGGCACCGTCCGATTGACCGCGCGCCCACCACCACAGCCCCGCCCCGGCCAGCACCATTGGCACACACAACCATTGCCCCATGCTCATGCCCAGCGACAACAGGCCCAGGTGGGCGTCGGGTTCGCGAAAAAACTCGGCCAAAAACCGTAGCACGCCGTAACCAACCAGGAACGCGGCTGCCACTTGCCCCTGTCGGCGCGGGGTTCGGGCGTACCACCACAAAAGGGCAAACAGCAACAGGCCCTCGAGCAGGAATTGGTATACCTGCGATGGATGGCGCGGCAAGTCGCCAGCACCGCGAAAAACCATGCCCCATGGCAGGCCAGGGTCGGCCAATCGCCCCGGCAATTCGCCGTTGATGAAGTTGCCAACCCGGCCAGCCGCAAGCCCGGTCGGTACGCAGGGGGCAACAAAATCCGCAACCTGCCAGAACGGACGTTTGCGCGAATGGGCAAACCAAAGCATTGCGGCCACCACGCCCAACATGCCACCATGGAAACTCATGCCGCCCTGCCATACCGCGAACACTTCCAGCGGGTGTGCCAGGTAATACGCCGGCTTGTAGAACAGGCAATACCCAAGGCGACCGCCCAGAACGACTCCGACAACGCCCAGGAACAGGATGTCCTCCACGTCCCTGCGGTTCCAGGCGCCCGGACCGGTGATCGCCGAGAAGGGCAAATGGCGCAAGCGACGCGTCCCAAGCCACAGGAACAGGCCAAACGCCGCGAGGTAGGTCAGGCCGTACCAATGCACGGCCAACGGACCCAGTTGCAAGGCGACGGGATCAATTTGCGGGTGATTCAGCATATCGGGGATTGTGCCCGGTCGGTCGCAAACGTCACAAACTGGCCCAATGCGGGATTCAAAGCTCGCGGGTTCCAGACCAGGCTGGTCTCGCACAAAATGCAGCTGGCTTGCCGTGTGGTGCCGGCCGCGCCCGGGCGCAGCGACCGGTACACCACGCCGGGGCGCTGGAATTGCGTCACACTTTGTGGCACCCACGCAACGCCAAGCCCCGCCGACACCAGATTGACGATGGTTTGCATCTGGTTCGCCTGTTGCGCAATCAACGGCACCCGGCCTGCCGACCGGTACAGGCCCTCGATGGCGTCGAACAGCGACGGCGCGATCTTGCGCGGGAAAACCACCAGCGCCGCGTCCAACACCTCCTCGAGCGACGGAGCTCGGGCACGCTTGGCCAGCGGATGCTGTTCGGGCAGCGCCAACAGCATTGGCTCGCTCGCCACAGCGAGCCGGTCCAGGCCAGCTGGCGCAAAACCAGGTGCATGCAACATGAACCCGGCGTCGATATCGCCACGCTCGAATGCCTCGAGTTGCACGTCGCCGGTAGCTTCAATCAAGTCGAGCTGCAAAAACGGCAGGCTGCTGCGAAACGCCCGCACCCACTGCGGCAACAGGCCGTAGCCGACGGTCGATACAAAGGCCAGCCGCAAACGGCCCCGTTGGCCATCGGCGGCAGCCCGCGCGAGCGGCCCAAGCGACTGTGCCCGCTCCAGCAATTGCACAACCTCGGGCAGCAGCGCCGCGCCCGCCACGGTCAGTTGGACCCGCCGCTTGCTGCGGTCAAACAGCCGCACACCGAGGACGCCCTCGAGCTTGGCGATGGCCTGGGTCAGGGGCGGTTGGGTCATGTTCAACGCCGTGGCGGCATGTCCAAAATGCAAGTGCTGCGCCACCGCCACGAACTGGCGCCAGGAACGCAACTCGATGGGAAGGTTATTCATATGCTGTGCATATTAATGGAGTCCAGAGAATATATTGGACCAACGCCAAGCGCGCAGGCATACTTCTGATACCAGCCGATTTGCGACCGCAAAACCAATCGAGAACTCCATGGAACTCAAACCCGTCATCCTCAACGCCCGCAGCAAAAACATCACCGAAGGCAAATCGCGTGCGCCCAATCGGTCCATGTATTACGGAATGGGCTACCAGGAGGCTGACTTTCACAAACCCATGGTGGGAGTGGCCAACGGTCACAGCACTATCACGCCGTGCAACAGTGGCCTGCAAAAGCTGTCCGACGCAGCGGTGGCCGGCATCGAAGAGGCTGGCGGCAATGCCCAGATATTTGGCACACCAACCATATCCGACGGCATGGCGATGGGCACCGAAGGGATGAAGTATTCGCTGGTCAGCCGTGAGGTCATCTCGGACTGCATCGAAACCTGTGTTCAGGGACAGTGGATGGACGGTGTGGTCGTGGTCGGCGGCTGCGACAAGAACATGCCCGGGGGCATGATGGGCATGTTGCGCGCAAACGTTCCGGCGATTTACGTTTACGGGGGCACGATTCTTCCCGGGCGCTACAAGGGCCAGGACCTGAACATCGTCAGTGTCTTCGAGGCGGTGGGACAAAACGCCGCCGGCAAGATGACGGACGCCGATCTGCTGGAAATCGAACGCCGCGCCATACCCGGCACCGGATCCTGCGGCGGCATGTACACGGCCAATACCATGTCGTCGGCCTTCGAGGCTCTGGGCATGTCGCTGCCCTACTCGTCCACGATGGCCAATCCGCATGATGAAAAATTGGACTCGGCGCGCGAGTCGGCCAAGGTCTTGGTGCAGGCGATCGGCAAGGGGCTCAAACCGCGTGACATTGTGACTCGCAACGCGATCGAAAATGCGGTGGCCGTGATCATGGCCATCGGCGGCTCTACCAATGCCGTCCTGCACTTCCTGGCCATGGCCCACGCCGCCGACGTGCAATGGACCATTGACGATTTCGAGCGCGTGCGCAAACGCACACCTGTTTTGTGCGACCTCAAGCCCAGCGGCAAGTACCTGGCGGTCGACCTGCACAAGGCGGGTGGTATTCCGCAGGTGATGAAAACCCTGCTCGTGGCTGGACTGCTGCACGGTGACTGCATGACGATCAGTGGGCAAACCATTGCCGAAATGCTGGCCGATATTCCCGCCGAGCCGCGCGCCGATCAGGACGTGATCCGGCCAATTTCCAACCCCATCTATGCGCAAGGCCACCTGGCCATCCTTAAAGGCAACCTGTCGCCCGAAGGCTGCGTGGCGAAGGTCACCGGCCTCAAGAATCCGGTAATGACCGGTCCGGCGCGCGTCTTCGACGACGAGCAATCTGCCCTGAGCGCCATCCTTGCCGGGAAAATTG
>JAJAZK010000107.1 GCA_026785765.1 Rhodoferax sp.
CAACCGACTCTGTGATCGACGAGTTGGCCCGGGTCTTCGAGCCGGGCGACATCATCATCGATGGTGGCAATGCCCACTGGCTCGACACCATCCGGCGTGAGAAGGAACTGAAGGCACGTGGCCTTCGTTTCGTGGGTTGTGGTGTCTCTGGTGGCGAGGAGGGCGCACGCTTTGGGCCGTCCCTGATGCCAGGCGGCGAGTATTCGTCGTGGCAGGCGATCGAACCGATATGGAAGGCCATCGCGGCCAAGGTGGATGCGAAATCGGGCGTCGAAATCAAGGGCGGCGCGCCGGGACGACCGGTGCAAGGTGGCGTGCCCTGCGCGGCCTACATTGGCGCAGATGGCGCAGGCCACTACGTGAAGATGGTGCACAACGGCATCGAGTACGGCGACATGCAGATGATCTGCGAAAGCTACGACATCCTGCGCCGGGTGCTGGGGTTGTCCGCCGCCGAGATTGGCCTGATTCTGCAAGATTGGAATAGCGGCATTCTGAATTCATTTCTGGTTGAGATTTCTGCCGAGGTGTTGCGCCATGTCGACCCGGTCACTGGCAAGGCTTTTGTCGATGTCGTGCTCGATACCGCGGGCAGCAAGGGTACGGGCTTGTGGACCTCGGTCTCGGCGCTGGAGTTCGGTGTACCTGCGCCCACTATTGGCGAGGCGGTGTTTGCGCGTTATCTGTCCGCCGTCAAGGAGGAGCGCGTGGCCGCGTCCAAGATCCTTGATGGGCCTGTCACCGCCCCTTACCACGGCGACAGGAAGGGTCTGATCGACGCCGTGCGGGACGCCCTGTATTGCGCCAAGATCTGCTCCTACGCCCAGGGCTTTCAGTTGCTCGACGCGGCGCAAAAGAAGTACGGCTGGAAGCTTGACTTTGGCGAGATTGCAAAGATTTTCCGCGGTGGTTGCATCATCCGCGCCGGTTTCCTGCAAAAGATCACCGAAGCCTATGGCGCCGATCCCGGCCTGAAGAACCTGCTGCTCGACCCCTATTTCAGCCGCAGCGTGCAGGCCGCGCAGGGCCACTGGCGCACCGTCATCGCAGTGGCAGTGATGCACGGCGTGCCGGTGCCGACACTGGGCTCCGCCTTGTCGTATTACGACTCGTACCGCAGCGCCGTACTGCCGCAAAACCTGTTGCAAGGCCAGCGTGACTTCTTTGGAGCGCACACCTACGAGCGCACCGACGCGCCACGCGGCAAGTTCTTTCACATCGACTGGCCCGCGCCCGGGAGGCCGCAGCGCGAAGTTTGAGTGCTGGCGCTGTACCTGCGCTTGGAGCGGCACGGCCATCCAGCTGGTGCAGTGTTGCAGACTTGAAAATACAGAAGGTCCAGACGGACAGTTTTCGTCCTGCGAGGCGCCCGCCACAGGGGCCCCAGTCATGCGCCAACGCAGCCCCGGCCCCCTTGCGGTTTGAGCCGCTGCAGTGCTCGAAACGGGCGCACGGCCCGGGTTCGGGTGTGACACAGCAGCCCGGCCCCGCCACAATGCCCGTGTCTCCGCGCTTCGCGCCCGGGGCTGCTGATCGTTGGCGCATGCGTGGGGCCCCTGAGGCGGGCTCGTGGTAGGCGGTGTTCCAACACGACTCCTCTCGCGCGAAAGCGTGTGCCCAGGCCGCGCGGCCCGATCAAAGCCGCAGGCGCGAAGCGCGGAAAAACAGCTGGTGCCATTGGCGGCACGAACCGCGCCGCCCGCCGGCGCAGTGCTGCACCGGGGAGCCAGACCTTGAACAAAGCCAGACTCAGCAGGAAGACCGCCAGCGAGAACTGGAATTTCCAGGGTTTGAGCCAGACACTCACCCCTTGCAGCGTTCGGTCATCCAGCGCGACCAGCAGCAGAGTTGGCAGGCTGAGCGCGAGCATGCCAAAACCAGTCCAGAACAGCGGCGGCGCCGCGGCACGCATGCGCCGGCCCAGGCTCGCTAGAAGGTTTTCCGGTCTGGCCAGCGTCGCGGTAGTGGGGCTTCTCATGGAAATCTCCGTGCTGCGGGGTGACGCCGCTCAGCTGCCCCGGCGCCACATGCGCCGGGATCGCAACCGACCGTGAAACAATAACAGGCCGCGCGAACTGAACAGGGACGCGACGCCGTCGAGCGAACTGAAGCCACTGGCCGCGCTAACCCACCAGTGCCCGACGGCAGCGCCGTCTGATTGGCCAGGGTAAACAGGGATTCTGGGGTCATGGTCTGATTTCGCGATAGACCCTGGCGAAATTATCAGGCGGCTCGGGGGATCGCGGTTCCCCACAATCGCGATACCTGCCATGCAGAATTGAACAACGCGACGCCGCGCGCTTACCATCCGGGCATGCGGAAAAACCTGGTTCGCGCCAATACGCCCTGTCCCTGCGAGAGTGGCCTGACGTACGTCGAGTGCTGCGGGCGCTGGCACGGTGGTCTGGATGAAGGCTGCTTCGCACCCAGCGCCGAAACCCTGATGCGATCACGCTACAGCGCTTATGTGCTCGGGCTGATTGACTACCTGCTGGCCACCTGGCATGGCTCCACGGCACCGGGAGAACTGGAGCTGCCACCCGTCAAATGGCTGGGGCTGGAGGTTCGCCATGCGCAGGAAAGCGGTGATGCGGGTGTGGTTGAGTTTGTTGCGCGACTGCGCGACGACGGGCGTGGTGGGCGCATTCACGAGATCGGCCGTTTCGTTCGGGCGAACGGTCGCTGGTACTACATCGACGGGCAGATAATGGCCGAAGAAAATC
>JAJAZK010000108.1 GCA_026785765.1 Rhodoferax sp.
GTGTACATGGACACTCCGGGTTACGACCCGGTGAGCGCTACCGGGCAGGTGGCCGGCGGCGCCAACATGATCTGTTTCACGACCGGTCGCGGCTCGGCCTATGGCTGCGCACCGGCTCCATCCTTGAAGCTCGCGACGAACTCGGCACTCTGGCGACGCCAGGAAGAAGACATGGACATCAACTGCGGTGAAATTCTCGATAACGGCGTGTCGGTGGCTGACATGGGCCAGCGCATATTCGAGCTGGTGCTGGCCACAGCCTCCGGCGCGCAAAGCAAGAGCGAAATACACGGCTATGGGCAAAACGAATTCGTGCCATGGCAACTTGGCGCGGTGATGTGATGACTGACGCAACCGACAAGGTACTGCAGCACGGCGCGCTGCAAGACATGGTTGCCCGCATCCTGGCGGCGGCTGGCAGCAGCACAGACGAGGCACAGCAGGTTGCCGCCAACCTGGTGCTGGCCAACCTGAGCGGACACGATTCGCACGGCGTGGGCATGCTGCCGCGTTACCTGGACGCGGTGCGCGAAAGTGGCCTGGTGCCCAATACGCGCACCAGGACGACGCTCGACATCGGCTCCATGCTGGCGCTCGACGGACAACGTGGTTACGGACAGGTGGTCGGAGCCGAGGCGATGGCCATGGGCATCGAACGCGCAAAAAAACACGGCAGTTGCATCATGACCCTGGGCAACGCTCACCACCTGGGGCGCATCGGTCACTTCGCGGAGATGGCGGTTGCCCAGGGCCTGGTGTCGCTGCATTTTGTCAACGTGTTGTCCCGCCCCATCGTGGCGCCCTGGGGTGGTGCCGACGGGCGCTTTGGCACCAACCCGTGCTGCATCGGGATCCCGCTGGCCGGTCGCGCGCCCTTCGTGCTGGATTTCGCCACCAGCCGGGTCGCCCAAGGAAAGATGCGCGTGGCTTTCAACAAGGGTGAGCAGGTTGCTCCAGGTACGCTGATCGACGAGTTTGGCAAGCCCACCACCAACCCGGGCGTGGTGGTGGAACCACAAAGCAATGGTCTGCTGGGTGCCCTGTTGACCTTTGGCGAATACAAGGGTTACGGCATGGCGGTGGCCTGCGAACTGCTCGGCGGCGCCCTCAGCGGCGGCGGCACCTGGCACCACCCGCCCGACACGTCCGCGCGCGCCGTGGTGAACGGCATGCTCACCATCCTGATCGATCCGGCGCACCTGGGCACCCAGGAGCGATTCGAGCAGGAAGCTGCGGCGTTTGTAAACTGGTTGCAGGACGGCCCGGTGGCACCGGGGACCGCTTCGGTGCTGCTGGCAGGCGACCCGGAACGGGCTGCACGGGTAAAACGAGCGCAACAGGGAATCGCGATCGACGGCCAGACCTGGACGGAGCTGGTCGCGGCCGGCGCCACGGTTGGCGTGCACCTCGCGGACTGAGTAACACCGGTCGGCGCGCGCCAGCGCTACAGGATCAGCGCCAGACTGGCTTCCAGATTTTCGGTTGGCGAACGCTTGAAGCCAGAGCGCGCGTAGCGGTGCAGACGGCCGACGATGAAGGCGATGAGCACCGATGCGGCGACCTGGCTAGCCACTGTCGGGGCCTCAGACCCGCCAGCGTCCGCGCTGGAGCGCAGGCCTTGGCGCAATGCCGCCTCGATCTTGTCGAAAAACTGGTTCATGCGCTGCTGCAGCCGTTCGTTCTCGAACACCAGCGCATCTCCCACCATGACGCGCGTCATGCCCGGGTTCTTGTCGGCAAACTGCAACACCATCGCCACCACCTTGCCGGCGTGCCGCCCGCCAGTGGCCGCATCGGGTTCAACACCGGCAAGCTCGCGCTCGCCAATCTGGTTTACCAGCGTGAAGACGGTTTGTTCGATGAACTCGATCAGTCCCTCAAACATTTGTGCCTTGCTCGCGAAGTGGCGGTACAGAGCCGCCTCACTCACGTCCAGGCGCGTCGCCAGCGCTGCCGTGGTAATCCGCTCGGCGCCCGGCTGTTCCAGCATGGACGCCAGGGCCTGCAGAATCTGCACACGGCGTTCGCCCGGTTTGGGCCGCTTGCGGATGACACGCGCCGCATTTACGCCCGGTTCGCTTTCGCTGTCACTGGGGCTGGTCTGGTCGTCGGGCATGGCGGCTGGGGTTTTTTTATTCTCGCATACGCTGCACTAAGGTCTTACCCGCACCAGGAAGTGGTCGGACTCCGCGTTCGGTGCGCCACTCAGTGCGAGCGGATCATCGTGCCGAAGGCCTGTTCGGTGAGGATTTCCAGCAACAACGCATGCGGCACCCGGCCGTCGATGATATGCACTGCGTTGACACCGCTCTTGGCGGCGTCCAGCGCCGATGCAATCTTGGGCAACATGCCACCGTGGATGGTGCCATCGGCAAACATCTCGTCGATGGCGCGTGCCGTCAAGTCGGTCAGCAGCTTGCCAGCCTTGTCCAGCACGCCCGGCGTATTCGTCAGCAATACCAGCTTCTCTGCGGCCAGCACCGTCGCCAGCTTGCCGGCGACCACGTCCGCATTGATGTTGTAACTCTCATTGTTTTCGCCAAAACCGATCGGGCTGATGACCGGTATAAAGGCGTCGTCCTGCAAGGCACGCACCACACTCGGATCAATGCTGACAATGTCGCCGACCTGGCCCACATCGTGCTCTTTGCTCGGGTCGTGGGTGTCGAGCATCTTGAGTTTCTGGGCGCGAATCATGGCACCGTCGCGGCCGGTCAAACCCACTGCCTTGCCACCGGCCTGGTTGATCAGGCCCACGATGTCCTGCTGCACCTCGCCGCCCAGAACCCATTCCACGACCTCCATCGTCTCGGCGTCGGTCACCCGCATCCCCTGGATAAACTCACCCTTCTTGCCCAGGCGATTCAGCGCCTGCTCGATTTGCGGCCCGCCGCCGTGCACTACCACCGGGTTGATACCGACCAGCTTGAGCAGCACAACGTCCTCGGCGAAGTCGGCCTGCAGGCCAGGATCGGTCATGGCGTTGCCGCCATACTTGATGACCATGGTCTTGCCATGAAATTTGCGGATGTACGGCAAAGCCTGGGCCAATATCTCGGCCTTGTCGCGCGGGGTGATGTGGGAAGTGGCGGTGGCGGTGGTGGTCATGGCAGGCAGCAGGTCAACATGGCGGGTCGACTCGGACAGTACAAGTTCGGTGATTGTGCAGCAACCAAATCTGCCAGCGCGGCGTCAGGCGAGAGCCAGCAGGTCGGAGTTTCCGCCGTCGACATAACCGTGCACACATGCAGCCAGCACCGCC
The DNA here is from genome assembly GCA_026785765.1 of Rhodoferax sp. GTDB lineage: Bacteria > Pseudomonadota > Gammaproteobacteria > Burkholderiales > Burkholderiaceae_C > CAISIP01. The sequence goes on from JAJAZK010000108.1 coordinate 3,263, forward strand.
TTGATGCCAGCCTCGTCACTGGTATCAATGGCCAGCCGCAACTGCTCGAGTTGCAACTCAAGTTGTTGCCAGGGCAAGAACTCCTCCTGCGCCATCATGATGCGGGGATGGGCGGTGGGCAGCGGGTTGTTGCCGATCAACAACTCTTCGTACAACTTTTCGCCCGGACGAAGTCCGGTGATGCGGATGGCGATGTCGCCATCCGGCGCGTCTACTTCGCGCACGCGCAGGCCGGACAACTCGACCATACGCCGCGCCAGCTGAATAACCTTGACTGGTGAGCCCATATCCAGCACGAACACCTCGCCACCCCGCGCCATGGCGCCCGCGTGCAACACCAGTTGGGCCGCCTCCGGAATCGTCATGAAGTAACGCGTCACCTCCGGGTGCGTGACCGTGATCGGGCCGCCAGCGGCGATCTGGGAGCGGAACAGCGGAACAACCGAACCACTGGAACCCAGCACATTGCCAAAACGCACCATGGAGAATCGCGTCCCGGCGCCCGCGTGTTGGGCCGAAAGCGCCTGCAGCACAAGTTCGGCCATGCGTTTGCTCGCGCCCATCACATTGGTGGGGCGCACCGCCTTGTCGGTCGACACCAGCACACAATTGGCCACGCCGGCGTCAATTGCCGCACGCGCCACGTGCAAGGTACCGAACACATTGTTAGCGACGCCTTCGCCCGGGTTGTGCTCCACCATCGGCACATGTTTGTAGGCAGCGGCGTGGTACAGCCAGGATGGTCGGAAATGTCCACACACGTCACCCAGGCGGCGCGGGTTGGCCACACTGCCCAGCACCGCCACCACCTCCACCGTCAACGCCTTGATCTGGCACAGAGCCAGCAATTCCTGCTGGATGTTGTACAGACCGAATTCGTTGTGGTCGAACAGCACCAGGCGCTTTGGCCGCTGCAATACCAACTGACGGCACAACTCGCTGCCGATGCTGCCGCCCGCGCCGGTGACCAGCAGCACCTGTGCCGCCAGGCTCTGCGCCAGCAAACCAGTATTGACCGACACCGGTTCACGACCCAGCAGGTCCTCCACATCGAGTTCATTGAAATCCCGCACCGTCACGCGCCCACTGGCCAGGTCCGACAGACCGGGCAGTGTGCGGATGTGCACCGGCACCGCGCTCAGACTGGCAATGATCTCGTTACGCCTGCTGCGCGCAGCACTCGGCAACGCGAGCAGGATGTCGGTGACGCGGTGGCGCGCCACCAGTTCCGCAATGCGCTGCGCCGGGTAGACGGCAGCGCCGTTGATGGTGCGCCCGCCCTTGGCTTGGTCGTCGTCGACAAAACCCAGCAGCACAAACTGCCGCGCGTTTGCGATCGCAGCAGCGGTCTGGACGCCCGCGTCACCGGCGCCATAGATCAACAGCCGCCCCTCCGATGCCACCCGGCTGCTGGCGCTACTTGCCAGCCAGAATCGCGCCAACGCGCGGCTACCGCCTGCCAACAGCAAAAACACCAGGGGTTGCAACACACCAATACTGCGCGGAACACCTGGCCAAACCTTCCACAGCAGGATCGCGGACAAAACAATTCCATAGACCACGACTGCTTTGGCGATCGCCAGCAAGGCGTCCAGCCCGGTGTAGCGGAAGATTGCCCGGTACAAACCAAAGCGCAAAAAAATCGGCACCGCAAGGGTTGGTGCCAGCAGATACACCCACCACTGGTTGTCCGACGGCCAATGCAACGTGTCCAGACGCAGGCTGAACGCCAACCAAGTGGCAAAAAGTGCCAGCACCACGTCCAGCAGCATCACCGAGACTTGCTTGCCAAACCGCGGCCAAGCCATCAGGCGGTCATGCATCGCGATCGACTCCTTCGTCGGCGGCGCTCGCAGCCAGTAACCGCGTTAATCGATTCACTGCCCGATGACAAACTCTTCCTTCGACTTTCCCTGTGCCAACAGCCCGGCCAGCCAGCGTGGGGTCAGCCCACGACCGGTCCAGGTTTCGCCGTTTGGACCGCGGTTCTTTGGCGCCACCCGCGCACCCGACCTGCTTCCAGCGCGTTTGCCAGGCGCTGACGCGACTGCCGCCTTGCCACGCGCCTTCCGGGGTGCGCCACGGCGCGCCATTGCCGTCTGCAAATCCTTGACGCTGATACCAAACGCCTGCATCGTCGCAACTATCTCCGAAATGGTTTTGGCATACTCCCGCGTCTTGATTTCGGTGGCCTGCTTCTGAAGTTTTTCGATCTGGCTTTGAATATCGATTAAATTACCCATGGCGATCTCCTTGAAAATAGAATAGTTCCATTCTAATGGCTTACATTCTTGCGCCGGATGACTCTGACCATAGTCATCGCCAATATCCGCCCGCAGGTCAAATAGAAACGACATGTTCTGAAGATACTCGACGTCGAACGCCACTTTGGCCGGAATCGGCAGTTCGTTACGGCCATTAACCTGCGCCCAACCACTCAAACCAAGGACCAACTTGGCGACACCA
>JAJAZK010000109.1 GCA_026785765.1 Rhodoferax sp.
ACCTCAGGCTGTTCGGCTTCACCCTCGACGAGGAGGACCGTGCGCGCCTGGAGACGGCGTTTGCGCACACGCGGCGCTTGCCGGGCGACTGCGGAGACGAATACCGCCACCCACCGTTCTTGACTGCAGCGGGCGATCTCAGCCACCACCTCGATTCGGTGGCGCCGTTGTGGCAGCGCCAGCCGGTCGCGGGTTACCAGGAGCGCTGGACGGTGGACAGCGGCAGCGTCTGGGAACCGCTGGCGGGGTACTCGCGTGCCGTGCGGGTGCGCGACCGCATCCTGGTCTCTGGCACCACCGCCACCCATGGCAGCGGCCACCTGGTCGGGCGCGACGATGCAGCGGCGCAAACTACCTACATCCTGGACAAGATCGTGGCCAGCATCAAGGCCCTGGGTGGTCGCCTCGAAGACGTGGTGCGCACCCGCGTCTACCTGGCGCATGCCGCGGACTGGCGGGTGGTGAGTGAGGTGCATGGCCGGTATTTCGGCGCAATCCGTCCCGCCAACACGCTGCTGCAGGTGGGCGCCCTGATCGGCGATGGCTACCGGGTGGAGATCGAGGCCGAAGCCATCGTGGATGGGCCAGGGAGTCTGCAATGAAGGAGTCTGCAATGGAAGTGCGTGCACTGGCCCCATCTTGTGGCGCCGAAGTTTTTGGCCTTTCGCTGCCCGAGGCCGGGGCTGATGCGATGCAGCAGGTGCACGCGGCGCTGGCGCAACATGCAGTGCTGTTTTTTCGTGACCAGCGCTTCACTCCCGAGCAGCAACTGGATGTGACCCGCTTGTTCGGCCCGATCCTGCGCGTGCCCTACATCCAGCACATGGATGCCTACCCGGACATCATCGCCGTGCAGAAGGAAGCCGACGAGCGGCGCATCAGCAACTTTGGTGGCACCTGGCATTCGGACTTTTCCTTTCTGGACGAGCCGCCGAGTTACACCCTGCTGTACGCGCTGGAGTTGCCCGCGCTGGGTGGCGACACCTTGTGGGCCAGCCAGTACGCTGCCTACGAGGCCCTGTCGGATGGCATGCAGCGCCTGCTCGATCCGCTGTGGGCCGTGCAGACGGCCTGGCCGCATGGCACCAAGGGGCCGGGGCCGGGCACCGCGGTGAGCCGCTCGGTGGGCATGGTGCGCAACGATCCCTCGGCCGACCGCGAAGTGCTGCAACCGGTGGTGCGTGTGCACCCGGTGACCAGGCGCAAGGCGCTATTCGTGAACCCGGTCTACACGCAGCGTTTTGAGGGCATGGGCGAAGACGAGTCACGCCCGCTGCTGAACTACCTGTTCGGGCACGCCACCCGTGCCGAATTTACCTGCCGCCTGCGCTGGGCGCCGGGCACGCTGGCCGTGTGGGACAACCGCTGCCTGTTGCACCTGGCCATCAACGACTACGACGGCAGTCGAAGGCTGTTGCACCGGACGACGGTGGCGGGGGAGCGGGCCGTGGTGCCTTGAAGGCTTGCTGCAATTGCCGCAGTTTCGGGGATGCAGCCACTGAACTGCAAGGCGTTCGCGTCATGTCGCCGATTTACAGTTTCCCGCCAATAGAATGCCCTGCGGCGTGCGTTCTCGTGTTGGGCAGCATGCCCGGTGTGGCGTCGCTGCGTCTGCAGCAGTACTACGGCCATCCGCAAAATGCGTTCTGGAAGATAGTCGGCGAGGTGCTGGGGTTCGACCCCGCGATGGCCTACGAGCAACGTACCGCAGCGCTGGTTCAGCGCAGGGTGGCACTATGGGACGTGTTGGCTTCGTGTATGCGTCAAGGCAGCCTGGACGCGGCAATAGACGACGCCAGCGTCGTTGCCAACGACTTTGCGGCCTTCTTCAAGAGCCACCCCCACATAGTGCGGGTTTGCTTCAATGGCGCCAAGGCCGAAAGTGTTTACCGAAAGCACGTTGCGCATCACTTGGGGGAGAAACGCGTAATCGACTATGTGCGGCTGCCGTCGACCAGTCCGGCGCATGCAGGGATGCGGTTTCAAGCCAAGGTCGCGGCGTGGCGGATGCTCGCGGATGGTCAATGATGGTGTTGGATCCGATATCCCTTCCATGGCAGTCACGGCGGGAAGATGCGGTGTGCCGATGATCTTCATTCCGCGCTACCACGCCACCCCGATATCCCGCCACCCCATGACGTTTACATCTCGTACGGTATGGCTGCTGTCGCCGCCGTACACCACGGTGATGGGTGCTGCCGCCGCCCCAGCGTAAGTCTTCCAGCGCCGCCCGGCATGGACCCAGTCGCCGGCAAAGGTGGCGCCCGACTTGATCTCCACGGCGTGCAGCAGCCCAGCCTGTTCGAACACCAGGTCCACCTCGGTACCGTGGTTGTCGCGCCAGAAGTAGATGGCCGCGTCCAGCCCCCGGTTCCACCGGTGCTTGATGGTTTCGCCTACGATCCAGGACTCGAAGATCGCGCCTCGCATGGCGTGGGTGGCGAGGGTGAGCGGTGAGTCGATACGCAACAGATGGCAGAGCAGTCCGGTGTCCAGGAAATACAGCTTGGGTGTCTTGACGAGCCGCTTCCCCAAGTTCTGGTGGAACGGCTGCAGTAGCCGGACCACGAAGCTGGCCTCCAGCACGCCGAGCCAGCTGCGCGCCGTCGGCTGGCTGATGCCGCAATCCGATGCCAGTGCCGAGTGGTTGAGCAAAGTGCCTGCGCGCGATGCGCACATGAGCAGGAAGCGCTGGAACAACGCCAGATTGCTGACCTCCAGCACTTGGCGTACGTCGCGCTCGAGGTAGGTTGAGATGTAGCCACTGAACCATTGCGTGGCCAGGCTGCCCATGTCGCGCCGTGGGTCATACAAGGCTGGATAACCGCCCTTCCAGAGGGTTTGCTCCAGGGAGGCTGGCGCAAGCCCCGCCCTGCGTATTTCAGCCAGCGACAGTGGGAGCAGTTGTACCTGGGCCACCCGGCCCGCCAGCGACTGGCTGATGCGGTCGCGCAAGCCGAACTGCTGCGACCCGGTAATGATGAACTGCCCCATCCGGGCGCGCGTGTCGACCACACCTTGCAGGTACGACAGCAGCTCGGGCGCGCGCTGCACTTCATCGAGGATTGCGCCATCTGGCAGCGAGGCAAAGAATCCGCGAGGGTCGGCCAGCGCCCGCGCCCGCGTATCTGCATCCTCGAGCGACAGGTAAGGCTTGGCAGGGAAGGTCAAGCGCGCCAGAGTGGTCTTGCCCGATTGGCGTGGACCCGTTAGCGCGAGCACGGGGAACACCGGCGCCATGCGCAGGAGCAGGGCCAGTGATTGCCGCGCAAGGATCTGGATCATTTGTACAAAATCAAAATATCATTTTAAAATTGTACATTGCAGCCGTACCGTGCCGCAGGGCGCGACAAATTCGACGGGCGCGACGCCTATGCCCCCGTTTTCACCCGCAACCGCCACGCATGCAGCAATGGCTCGGTATAACCGCTGGGCTGCACCAGCCCCTTGAAGACCAGGTCGGTCGCGGCCTGAAACGCCGCCCCCCGCGGATTCGCGGCCATACTTTTGTAGATCGGGTCGGCGGCATTCTGCCGGTCTACCACCCTGGCCATGCGTTTGAAGGTGGCGCGTGCCTGCGCCTGGTCCACCACGCCGTGCAGCAGCCAGTTCGTCATGTGCTGGCTGCTGATGCGCAGCGTGGCACGGTCTTCCATCAGGGCCACGTTGTGGACGTCGGGCACCTTGGAGCAGCCGATGCCCTGGTCGATCCAGCGCACCACATAACCCAGAATGCCCTGGGCGTTGTTGTCGAGCTCCTCCTGTTTTTCGGCGTCCGACCAGTTGGCTTTTTTCACCACCGGAATCGTCAGCAGGTCATTCAGCAACGTCTCGCGCTGTGCGTCGGCGTCGACCTTTTCCAGCTCTTTCTGAACGTCCGACACCTTGACCTGGTGGTAGTGCAGGGCGTGCAGCGTTGCCGCAGTCGGGCTGGGTACCCATGCTGTGTTGGCGCCGGCACGCGGGTGCGCGATCTTCTGCTGCAGCATGTCGGCCATCAGATCCGGCATGGCCCACATGCCCTTGCCGATTTGCGCCTTGCCACGCAGCCCGCATTGCAAGCCGACCAGCACGTTGTTTTTCTCGTAAGCCTGGATCCAGCGGCTGTTCTTGATGTCGCCCTTGCGCAGCACCGGCCCGGCCTGCATGCAGGTGTGCATCTCGTCGCCGGTGCGGTCCAGGAAGCCGGTGTTGATAAAGGCGATGCGGCTGGCTGCGGCGGCGATGCAGGCCTTCAGGTTCACGCTGGTGCGCCGCTCCTCGTCCATGATGCCGAGCTTGACGGTGCTGTCTTTCAGGCCCAGCATTTTTTCGACTCGGCCGAACAGTTCGTTGGCAAATGCGACTTCGGCCGGGCCGTGCATCTTGGGTTTGACGATGTAGACCGAGCCCTTGCGCGAGTTGCGCAGGCCGGTGCTGCCATGTCCGTTCAGATCGTGCAGTGCAATGGTGGTAGTCACGACCGCGTCCAGGATGCCTTCGGGGATGTCGTGCGCCACACCATCCGCACCGCTGTACACAATCGCCGGGTTGGTCATCAAATGGCCGACATTTCGCACGAACATCAGCGAACGGCCATGTTGCGTCACCACGCCTTTGCCGTCGGCGGCGGTATAGACGCGGTCGGGGTTCAGGCCGCGCTGGAAGCTTTTCCCACCCTTGAACACCTCCTCGGTCAGCGTACCCTTCAGGATGCCGAGCCAGTTGCGGTAGCCCAGCACCTTGTCGTCGGCATCGACGCAGGCAACCGAGTCTTCCAGGTCCAGGATGGTGGACAGGGCGGCCTCCAGTACCAGATCGCTGACCCCCGCCGGGTCGGTGGCGCCGATCGGCGTCGTGCGGTCGATCCGTAGGTCCATGTGCAGACCGTTGTGTCGTAGCAGCACCGCGCTCGGGTCGTTCGCGCTACCCTGGTATCCGATAAATTGCCTGCCGATTCTGAGCGTGGAAGTGCCACCGCCCTGAAGCGAAACCACCAGTTTGCCAGCGCGCACCGCGTAGCCGGTGGAGTGCAGGTGCGAACCCTTTTGCAGTGGCGCGGTGCGGTCCAGCACGTGGCGCGCGTAGTTGATGACTTTGGCGCCACGCCGCGCGTTGTAACCCGGCCCGCGCTCGGCGCCATCGGATTGCGCTATTGCGTCGGTGCCGTACAAGGCGTCGTAAAGCGAGCCCCAACGCGCGTTCGCTGCATTGAGTGCGTAACGCGCGTTCAGGATCGGCACCACCAGTTGCGGCCCGGCCTGGGTGGCCAGCTCGTTGTCCACGTTTTTTGTGCTGGCGCGCACCGCACCTGGTTCTGCCACGAGGTAGCCGATTTTCTGCAGGAAACGCCGGTACGCTGGCATGTTGCGGATCGGACCGGGATGGGTGTGGTGCCAGTGGTCAAGTTCGTTCTGCAGTCGGTCGCGCTCGGCCAGCAAGGCCAGGTTGCGTGGCGCCAGGTCGGCGACGATGGCATCAAAACCAGCCCAGAACCGGGCCTCGCTGATACCAGTGTCAGGCAACACCTGCTCATTGATGAATTGGTACAGGCTGTCAGCCACCTGTAGGCGGTGGATCGGGGTGCGCGGTGTCATGCTGCAGGGGCTCTTGGTTGGATGGCTGGGGTCAAACGTATTTCAGTACAGCGCGCAGGTCGATGCCGACGTGGCTGGGCTGGGTGCCGAGCTCTTCGAACGGAAGCTGGTAGCGGTTGATCCACAGGGTCTGGTAGCCATACCAGGTGGCGGCCAGTGCATCCCAGGCGTTGCAGCTGACGAACAGAATCTGCCGCGCCTTCAGGCTGGTGGCCTGCTCCCCCAAGGCGTAGGCTTCGGGCGCGGTTTTGTATTTGCGAATGCCGTCGACACTGATCACATGGTCCAGCAGGCCTTCGAGCGCGGCCGACTTGACGGCTAGCTGGAGCATGGCAGGGTCGCCGTTGCTCAAGATGCCGGTGCCTACGCCGCGCGCCTTGAGTTGCTGCAGCACCTCGCGGTTCTCCGGAAACGCGCTCAGGCTTCGGTATTGGTTCATCAGGCTCTCGACTTGCGCATCCAAATCCGCTGGGGCCGAATGCGGCATCAGCCGTTTGATTGCATAGACCAAGGCGGCGCGGGTGAGTTGCCAAAATGGCTGGTAGTGAGTGCCGCCGTTGCTGGTGGTGACCAGCCTGGTGTATTCGATCTGCTTGTCGCGCCACAAGATCGCAAGTGCTTGCCCATGCCCTGGAAATAGCTGCTCGGCCGCCAGTGCGACGCTGTAAACATCGAACAGGGTTCCATAGGCATCGAACAGCACGGCTTTGGGTTTCTCCATGCATGCACTGTATTCGATACCAGATTCTTCGCTTGTGACATAAACATCTGTTCATTCATGACAAAAACAGTCTTGATTGATCGCTTGATTCGCCCCGGCGCGAGCCGGGAACTCTGCCCCCGACGCTCCTGGAAGCAAGATGCTTGCGGGTTCGGGCAAATTTCGCACAGTTGGCGCTGGTGCCACGGAACAACAACGTCCCCGAATCGGTTACAACCGCAAGGATGGTGGTTCTTCCAGCAGCCACTTGCCCCACAGCCTCCAACCCGACCCTAGATGCCAAACATTCCGCCCGCCTTGAACGATGCCGCCGCCCGCGCATTGGTGCTGCGGCATGCACAAACCCTGATCAACAAAACCCTCGCGTTTTTCGCAGAGCGGCAAGACGCCCAAATCAAGGCGCTGCGCTCACATCTGTTCGACATGGTCGACTCGCGGCCGCACACCAGCCAAGCGCAAAATTTGCGCGCCGCCGCCGGCCTGCTGGATAAACAGGCCGCATTGTTCAATCGGTCCTTGCAACTCGCCTTGCGCGAGGCGATCGAAGACGAGATCGAGGCAATCGTGCCGGGCAGTCTGAAGATTCTGCGTCCGGCCGACGAGTCAGGCAATTCAAGCGGCCCGCGCAGCATGGCGTTGCTCGATGTGGACGAGATCGAGCGGCACTTGCTGGTGGACCGTGTTGCGCAGCCTTTTAATGCGCGTTACGAAGCGGCGCTCAAACCTTTAACGCAGTCTGTGGGCGTGTTGTTTGGCCAGGAGGAGTTTTCGCTCACCGACAACCCGTTTCGGCCGGCGACGCTGATTCGCGCCCATTCCCTGGCCTGGCATGTCAGCCAATTCGATCCCAAAGTAGTGGAAGACTTCATCTCGGTGTTCGAGCCACAGCATTGTGGCGACTGGTCGGTGCTGTACGCGGCACTGAGCGAGAACCTGGTGCGTGCCGGGTTCGCGCCGCGCGCTGCACACCGTATCAAGCGCTCGGTGGGAGGTGACTCGGCGTCCGCACCACCGCGCAGCGCGGCATCGGACAGCACTGCGGGCGCCGGCTCTGGTGACTCGACATCGATTGCGCCGGGCGGCGAGCCGACGGCTGCTGCAGCACCCGCTGGCATGGTGCAGAGCATGGCGGAGCGGGCGCGCAGTTTTCTGCAGAAGCTGGGTTTTGGCCGGGCTGCCGATGGCTCCGCGCAGGCTGGGGGTGGTGCTGGTGGTGGATCTGGTGGTGGTGCCGGTGGTGGTGCCGGCGGTACTGGCTTCGGTGGATCCCATGGGGCCCACACACCGGCCGACCCTGGCCTGCTTGGATTCCTCGGCGGCCTGCAAGCCGGTACCGGTGAGTCGACCTTGCCGCCTTGGGTCGCCGGGCAGGATTTCATCGGACAGAATCTGTTGCGCCAAATCGGAACACGCGAAGAGGTCAAGCGTGCGCCCGAGCTGGACCGCGGAACCATCGACGCGCTGGCGGAGGTGTTTGACTATGTGTTCGCCGACGCTGCGATCCCGGTTCAGCTCAAGTACGTGATCGGACGCTTGCAGATCCCGGTACTCAAAGCCGCCATGATTGACCGGGACTTCTTCCTGACGAGCGAGCATCCCGCGCGCCAACTGGTGGACGCGCTGGCGTCCGCGTCCGTCGCGTGGATGCCGCAAAGCGGCGACACCGATCCGCTGTACTGCAAGATCGACACCACAGTCAAGCGGGTCCTGACCGAATTCGATAACGATCTGGCCCTGTTTCGCACTCTGCTCGGCGAACTCAATGCGTTCGTTGGGCATATTGATGTCACGGCGCAGCAACACATCGCGCCGGTGGTGCGCCAGCAGCGTACAGGCGAGGCGCATGAGGCTGCGCTCTCACATGCGGACGAAGTCATCCACCAGTGTATTCAGGCGTCGTCGGCACAGGAGCCCTTGCTGCCGTTTTTGTTGCCCTTCCTGACGCAGCAGTGGCGCGAAGTCATGGCCCGGGCCTGGCTCAACCAGGCGGCGGCGCCGGCCCAATGGGCAGAGACGCTGGAAACCATGGATCAGATGGTCTGGTCCACCATGTTCAAGGCCGATACGCATGAGCGCGCGCGACTGGTTGCCTTGTTGCCGGAACTGGTGCGCAAGCTCAACTCGCAACTCGATGCCCTCGGCTGGAAGGGTGACGAGCGGGCTGCATTCACGCGCAACCTGATCGCCACCCACATGAAGGCCATCCGCTCCCCGAAATCTGCGCCGGCACCGCTGGAGTCCGGGCTGGAGTCCGGGCCAGACGACGCGCAGACCGAGGCGGGAGAGACGGCATTGCGCGCACTCGAAGTTCGGCGTGCCCAGCAGCAGCCGGATCAGTTTGATCAGTTCGACGCCATGGCGCACGAGTTGACCCAGGGCCTTTGGTTCGACTTTGCCGGCGAAACCGGGACGGTACGGCGCTACCGTCTGGGTTGGGTCAGTCCGAAGCGCACCCGGCTGCTGTTCACCAACCGTGACGGTTTCGAGGCGTTTGTGCACTCCGAGCGTGCCGTCGCCGAGTTGTTGCGCCAGGGCCGGCTGGCGGTGCTCGACCAACAGCCGATCGTGTCGCGCGCCATCGACCAGATCATGGCAGCCGCCGCCACAGCGCCGGCACCGGTGGACTTGGAGTTGGCCTGAGGACCGGCGCGGGCCGGACCCAAATCTTCGAGACACCGCTAGCCGATCAACGCGCTGAGAGTGCGTGCTGCCGCTAGCACCGGCTTGGCAAACTGTTCCTCGTACCGCTCGGCCGGCATGCTCAATGTGAGCGCTGCAGCCAGGCGGCCGTTTGCCCGGAACACTGGCGCGGACACACCAGCCACCCCGGTCAACCGATCGCCGCGGGCGGCATAGTAACCTTGGGCCCGTATGGTCTGGTACAGCAACTGCTCGGAGCTGTCCGGCTTGGGTGTCGGGGCGGCGGCGAAAGCCTGCAGCACGCGTGCCCCAGTGCCCCGGTTCATCGGCAACAGGTCACCGGCTTGTATGTGGTCGCGTACCGGGTGCGGGGAGTCGACGCGGTACAGGCATAGTCGGCGGGCGTCGGCACCATCACCCTGCGGTATATGGTAAGCGGCACTTTCACCGGTGCTGGCAACCAGTTGTTGCAACACAGGCAGCACTACCCGCTCCAGCGAGAACGATGCGGTATAGATGGCATGCAGGCGCGCCACCTCGCTGCCCAGCGCATAACGACCGTCATCGAGTCTTTGCACCAAGCGGGCGTGTGACAGTGAGGCCAATAACCGCAACACCGTACTCTTGTACAGGCGGGTGCGTTGCGCCAGCTCCGCCAGTCCGAGTGACTTGTCGGCGTCCTGGAAAGCCGCCAGCAGACTCAGTGCACGGTCCACGGCGGCCGCGCCACCTAGCGCGGCAGCGTTGTCTGCAATCGATGCAAGCTGGGCTTTGCGTGGCATGTCTGGTTTGCGAGCGCGGGGGATGGTTGACGAATACTGCCGATGGCCTGTATTATTCTTTAAGTTGATACAACATTCTAACCTACAGAACGACGTAATGGCTTCAATCAGTGGCAGTGAGCAGGTTCTGATCAGAAAAGTCGGCCTTCGCGACGGTCTGCAGTCGGTCCAGGCCAGTATGCCTGCGCCGCACAAGTTGCGCTGGATCGACGCTCTGGCCGGCAGCGGCTTGCGCGAGATTCAGGTCGGTTCGTTTGTATCGGCGCGGCTGCTGCCGCAAATGGCGGACACGGCTGAGGTGGTGCGCCATGCCCGGACCCTGTGCGGCCTAACGGTGATGGCGCTGGTGCCCAACCTGCGCGGTGCGCAAAGTGCATTTGGCGCTGGTGTCCACAAAATCACGATCCCGGTGTCGGCCAGTCTGGCGCACTCGATGGCGAATGTGCGCAAGACCAGCCCGCAGATGGTGGACGAAGTGCGGGCGATTGTCGGGTTGAAACATGCGATGGCGCTCGCGGTACAGGTGGACGTCGGCATTTCCACGGCATTTGGCTGCACCTTGCAAGGAGTGGTGCCGGAGCGCGTGGTGATTGATCTGGCCGAGGCCTGTGTTGCGGCCGACGCCGACGAGGTTGGCCTGTCCGACACCACCGGCATGGCCAACCCGGCGCAGGTGCGCCGCTTGTTCCTGCAGTTGCGCGCGGCCATCGGCGTCCACGCCGGCGCCGCCCATTTGCACAATACACGCGGGCTCGGGCTGGCGAATTGCCTGGCAGCGTTTGACGTCGGCGTGCGCACGTTGCCAATTCGCTGGGCGAACTGGGCGGCTGCCTGGATGCGCCGGGCGCGTCTGGAAACGTGGTTACGGAAGATCTGGTTTTCATGTTTGAGGCCTTGGGTTTCCGCACCGGAGCCGACCTGCAGCGCTGGCTGGCGGCGCGCGAACCCTTGCGAGCCGGGATGCCTGGCGAAACCTTGTACGGCATGACAGCAGAGGTGGGTTTGCCGCACGGCTGGAAGCAAACCTGAGAACAGCATGTCTGAGCCAGATGCGCAGCCTGGAGAAGCCCGTAACAGCCTGGCATTGGCTGGCGTGCGGGTGGTCGAGTTCACCCACATGGTGATGGGCCCGACATGCGGCATGGTGCTGGCTGACCTTGGCGCCGAAGTGATCAAGGTCGAGCCGGTCGGGCATGGCCGGGCTGGAGACGCTACACGCGGCCTGATCGGGTCCGGCGCCGGTTTTTTCCCCATGTTCAACCGCAACAAGAAAAGCCTGGCTCTGGACCTGCAGGCGCCTGTGGGCAAAGAGGCGGTGTTGCGCCTGATCGCCAGTGCCGACATCGTGAGTGAAAACTTCAAGCCTGGCACGATGCAAAAGCTCGGGCTGGACTACGCCAGCCTCAAGGCCCTGAACCCGCGCCTGATCTATTTAAGCCACAAGGGTTTTCTGCCTGGTCCGTATGAAAACCGGACGGCGCTGGATGAGGTGGTGCAGATGATGGGCGGGCTGGCTTACATGACCGGGCGACCGGGCGATCCGCTGCGCGCCGGAACCTGCGTGTACGACATCATGGGCGGCATGTTTGGCGCCATTGGCGCGATGGCGGCGCTGTCGCAGCGACAGAAAACCGGCCGTGGTCAGGAGGTGCAGAGCGCCTTGTTCGAAAACAACGTGTTCCTGATGGCCCAACACATCCTGCAGTTTGCGGTGACCGGACAGCCGGCAGCGCCCATGCCGGCACGCATTTCTGCCTGGGCGGTGTACGACGTCTTCCACGTGCGTGATGGAGGACAGATTTTTCTGGCGGTGGTGAGTGACACCGCCTGGACCCAGTTTTGCAACGCGTTCGGTTTTGCCGATCTGCTCGCCGACGGCCGTTTGCAAAGCAACAACGACCGTGTCCGCGCCCGTGACTGGATGATGCCGAACCTGCGCGAGCGGCTGGCCGGGTTTGCCGCGGCGGAACTGGCCGCCGTGTTCGAGCGGCACGCCTTGCCGTTTGCGCCGATCACGCGTCCGCAGGACTTGTTGAATGACCCGCACCTACTTGCCACCGGGTCGTTGGCGTCGATGCAGTTGCCAGACGGGCGAACCGCGCAGACTGTGTTGTTGCCGCTGATGCTCGACGGCGTGCGCCCGGGCGTCCGGCTGAACCCGCCCAGCCTGGGTGAACACAATGGTGAGCTGTTGCGTGAACTCGGCTACGACGCGCAGCAGATTGCCGCCATGGACGCGGCACGCGACGTCTGACGGCAACGCACGGGGAATCCGGCACGATGCACCAGTTCAAGCAACTTGCGACCTTTGTGTCGGTGGCGGCGCGCGGCAGCTTCAGCCCGGCAGCGGCGGCGCAAGGGGTGGCGCCGGCCATCATGGGGCGGCGCATCGATGCGCTGGAAGAACGCCTTGGCGTCAAACTGATGCTGCGCAGCACGCGGCGCATCACGTTGACCCAGGAAGGCTGCGCATTCCTTGCGGATTGAAAGCAAATTCTGGCGGACGTTACAAGTGCGGAGGCAAGTGTTTCAGAGGGCGGCGTGAAAGCCAGCGGTCACTTGCGCATTACGGCGCCAGCAGGATTTGGGTGTCGCCATGCCGCGCCACTGGCTCCGAAGTTTTGAGAACTGCACCCAGAGGTCACGATCTCGCTCAACCTGGGTGACCGTGTGATCGACATCGCTGGCCAGGCCTACGACTTCGCAGTGCGCGTCGGAGTCATGACGGACTCTTCCCTCATCAGTTTGCACATGGCCGACAACCGGCGCCTGTGTGTTGCCTCGCCGCGTTATTTGCAACAGCACGG
>JAJAZK010000110.1 GCA_026785765.1 Rhodoferax sp.
GACTTGCCGCGCAACGCGATGGGAAAGGTGCAGAAGAACCTGCTGCGCGACCAGTACCAGCACCTGTTTGGTCGGCCCTGAACAGGTCGGACGTCATTACCGCAGAACCAGCACCGGTACGTGCGAGTGCGTCAGCACTTGCTGCGTTTCGCTGCCCAGCAGCAGGCGCTTGATGCCGCGCCGACCGTGAGAGGCCATCACGATGAGATCGCATTTGTGTTTTTTGGCGGCGGCGATGATGGCGTCCGACACGAGGTCTGACTTGGCGACGACAGCTTTTGTTTTCACGCCCTTTGCGGCCGCCGCTTTCTGGACGGTGTCAACAATGGCCTGACCACTTTCCGCCCACTGTTGCTCGACCCTGGCCATTTCAGCGGGTTGCAGTGCAATGCCGCCTTCAAAGTAACTCTGGGGATAACGCGGCACCACTTTTAGCGCCACCAGTTCTGCTTCGCAGAGCGTAGCCAGCGAGATGGCGCTCGCCACTGCCTTCTTCGACAGGCTCGAGCCGTCCGTTGCGACAAGAATTCGTTGGTACATCGAGATCTCCTGGGTATGGTTTGGGCCATCGGGTGCGTTAACGGTTTCCATACTACGCCGCGCACGGTTCCTGGACTTGATCCAGATCAAGGTTGAATCGGCCGTCCGGGGCTAGCCTGCAGCATCATGCAAACTGCGTCGTCAATCGAGCCGATTGGACAATCCGTGAGCGCCGCTGCGTCGGCGCCGAAAGCTTCGGCACCCGCGCCAAGCGCACTGGAAGTGCTGGACGATGCGGCCGAGTGGATGGCCTTCAGCCGAACCAGTTCCGCCAACCCTCATTGGCTCGAATCCAGTGTCTGGATTGAAGGCATCACCTGTGCCGCATGTGCGACGAAGATCGAGCAGGCGTTGTGCGCCACGCCGGGGATCATCCGGGCGGATGTCAGTGCCGCCGCCCATCGGGCCACCGTTGTATGGGAGCCCGATCGTGTCAAACCGTCGGGCTGGATGCAGGCGGTTCGCCGCGCTGGCTACCGTGCATTGCCGGGTTATGACCAGGCAGCTGTGGAACTGCGCCGCCGCGAAGCGCGACAGGCCTTGTGGCGCACCCTGGTCGCGGGACTGTGCATGATGCAGGTGATGATGTACGCCTATCCGGCATACGTTGCCGAGTCAGGTGATCTGAGCGCCGAAATGGAGCAATTGCTGCGCTGGGCCTCATGGCTGCTGTCCCTGCCGGTGCTGCTGTTTTCATGCAGCCCTTTTTTTGGTGGCGCTGTGCGCGACCTGATGCGAGGCCGCATCGGTATGGACTTCCCGGTAGCCCTGGGGATGCTGGTCACCTTCGCCGTGAGCAGCGCAGGTACTTTTGATCCGAAGGGCATGTTTGGACGAGAGGTGTACTTCGACTCTTTCACCATGTTCGTGTTCTTCCTGCTGGGGGGGCGCTGGCTGGAACTGTCCCTGCGCGACCGCACCGCCGGCGCGCTCGAGGCTTTGGCCAACCGCCTGCCGGCAACCGTGCAGCGTTTGCTGCCTGACGGCGTAGTCGAACTGATCGCCCTGCGTCGGCTACGGGTCGGCGACACTTTGCGTGTGCGCGCTGGCGAAGCGTTTGGCGCCGACGGGTTGGTCCTGCAGGGTCGGACTCAGGTAGACCAGTCGCTGTTGACAGGCGAGTCGCAACCACTGCATCGCCAGGCCGGTGACAAGGTAATCAGCGGCAGCTACAACTTGCTGGCGAATGTGGACGTGCTGGTGCAGCGCGTGGGTGCGGATACGCGTTTCGCACGCATTGTGGACCTGATGCACAGCGCTGCCTCGTCCAGGCCCCGCCTGGCCGCGCTGGCAGACCGCCTGGCCGGGCCGTTTCTGGTGGCGGTGTTGCTGGCCGCTGGCGCAGCTTGTGCATACTGGTGGCCGATCAACCCAAGCCATGCCGTGATGGTGGCGGTGGCGGTGTTGATTGTCACCTGCCCCTGTGCGTTGGCCTTGGCGACTCCGACGGCGATGCTGGCCAGTGCTGGTGCGCTGGCGCGCAACGGCGTGCTGGTGCGACGGCTGCAGGCGCTGGAGGCGCTGGCCCGGATCGACACCGTGGTTTTCGACAAGACTGGCACTCTGACGTCCGATCAGATGCTGGTCAGCGCTGTTACGGTGCGGCCCGGCGCGGATCTGCAGGTGACAAAGGCGATGGGTGCGGCCATTGCGGCGCAGTCCCTGCATCCGTTTGCGCGGGCGATCATGCGCGACGCAGCCGGTTTGGCCAATGCAAATGCCTATCGGGCGTCGATGGTGCGCGAGGTTGCCGGACAGGGTGTTTGTGCCGAGGTCGAACCGATTGACG
Source organism: Rhodoferax sp. (assembly GCA_026785765.1). Classification (GTDB taxonomy): domain Bacteria; phylum Pseudomonadota; class Gammaproteobacteria; order Burkholderiales; family Burkholderiaceae_C; genus CAISIP01. The sequence continues at coordinate 2,330 of JAJAZK010000110.1, forward strand.
GGAGTGCCGCTGCAGCATCGCTGAAGCTCGGTTCGGCTATTTTTTGCGCGGTATCGCAAGGCTTGTCCGGACCAGCGCAGGTTTACCTGAGCGACGAGCAGGGGTGGTTGGCCAGTTATTGTGTGTTCCAGGAACTGCGCCCGGAAGCAGCGTCGGTAGTGGCCCAGTTGCAGCGCAGCGGGCTGGAAGTCGTGATGTTGTCCGGGGACGAGACCGCGGCGGCCCAGATGGTGGCCGAGTCGCTCGGCATCACCAAGGTCTTCTCTTTATGCTCACCCGAGCAGAAACTCGATCACTTGCGTGCGCTGCAGGCCGATGGCCGACGCGTGGCGATGGTGGGCGACGGAATCAATGACGCGCCGGTGTTGGCAGCGGCCGAAGTCGCGTTCGCCTTTGGCCAGGCGGTGCCGTTGGCGCAGTCC
>JAJAZK010000111.1 GCA_026785765.1 Rhodoferax sp.
GCCAATCACCGTATACGGGCCGACCTCGACCGTCTGGTCAAGCTCCGCTGCGGGGTCGACCAGCGCGGTGGCATGGATTCGCGGCACTCCCGCTCCGTTCACGTGCACCCAGTCAGGCGATGCGGCGCATGGTACAGATCAGTTCCGCCTCAACGGCGAGTTCCTCACCCACCATGGCACGCGCCTTGAACTTGAAAATTCCGGACTTCATACGGTCCAACTCTGCGTGCAGAAGCAATTGATCACCCGGCTCAACTGGCCGCTTGAAGCGGGCACCGTCGATTCCTGCAAAGTAATAGACCGTCTTGTCATCAGGTGTCACCCCAAGCGTATCAAACGCCAGCAGCGCAGCCGCCTGCGCCAAGGCTTCCAGCATCAGCACTCCCGGCATCACTGGACGGTGCGGGAAGTGGCCACCGAAGAAGGGCTCGTTGATGGTGACATTCTTGAGTGCCTTGATGCTTTTTCCGCGCTCAAGCTCCAGCACTCGGTCCACCAACAAAAACGGGAAGCGGTGTGGCAGCTGCTTCAGAACCGCATGGATGTCCATCATGGCGTGGTGTAGGGCCTGTAAAAGGTATTGGAGCACTCACGCCCGTGCCGAGCAGCCCGCTGGGCGAAGAGCGAGCGGGGCAGTGTGCCTGCGGCACACAACGAACCTGCAACAACGCCCTGTGACCTGCCGCCCGGGCCCTTCGGGTGAACCCATAAACAAACGCCCTCGCCGCTGCAAAGACTCAGCTTGGACGAAGCCAAGCTTTCGCTCTGCGCCTTGATAGCCTTCGTTTTTTGGGTCACGTGAGTCCTCGAATAGCGTTAACAGGTCCTAGTCCAATCTGCTTTTTTCAAGGGCGACCAGGCGCGCACGCAACTGGTGCAAACGTTTCACCGCCGCTGCGTTCTTTTCCCACTGGTCATTGTCGTCTATCGGGAAGATCCCGGTGTAGTGGCCAGGCTTGACCAGCGAACGCGTCACGACCGAAGCCGCAGAGATATGCACACGGTCCGCCACGGTGAGGTGGCCAAGCACCACCGCGGCCCCGCCGATCGTGCAATTGGCTCCGATCATTGCCGAGCCAGCGACGCCCGCACATGCCGCGATTGCAGTATGGTTCCCGATCTGCACGTTGTGGCCAATCTGAATCAGGTTGTCGAGCTTGACGCCGTCGCCGATCACGGTATCGGACAATGCCCCGCGGTCGATGCAGGTGTTCGCGCCAATTTCCACATCGTCGCCAACCCGGACGGCTCCAAGCTGTTCGATCTTTTCCCACGCGCCTGCGTTGGCGGCGAAGCCGAACCCGTCCGCACCGATCACCACACCTGGGTGAATCAGGCACCGCTTGCCAATCGTGCAATCCTGCGCGACGACGACGCGCGCCTTCAGAACGCTGTAAGCACCGATGCGTACACCCTCCTCGACGATACACAGTGGGCCAACCGTCGCGGTTGGATCAATCAGTGCAGACGGGTCCACGATCGCGCTTGGATGCACTCCAGGAGCGGGTGCCGCATGATGTGTTCGCCGCCATAACTGCGTCACGCGCGCAAAATACAGATAAGGATCGTTCGTGACGATGCAGGCGCCGCGCGCTCTTGCTTCTTCCTGCGCCTCTGTTGCAACAATGACGCAGGTCGCCTGGCTGCTACTGAGTTGGTCGCGGTAACGGGCGTTGCTCAAGAAACTCAGTTCCCCGTACGTGGCGGAATCCAGTGCGGCAAGACGGTGGATTAAAAGCTGCGGATCACCGTGCAATTCCCCGCCCAGCGCGTCGACAATTGTTCCAAGGGGCAAGGTCACCGGTTTGCCACCCTGGCGCGCATCACCTGCCAGCCGCGTTGAGTGCCTTGATTACCTTGTCGGTGATATCGTGTTTCGGATTGATGTAAACCACCGGTTCCTGCAGCACCAGGTCGTACTTCTCGGTTTCCGCAACCTGTTTGACGATCCGGTTCGCACGTTCGATCACAGCCTGCAGTTCCTCGTTGCGCCGCGCATTGAGGTCCTCCTGGAACTCGCGCCGCTTGCGTTGCAAGTCGCGGTCCTGGTCTACCAACTGTTTCTGGCGCGCGCCGCGTTGCGACTCAGACAAAGTCGGGCCCTCGCGTTCCAACTTGTCGGCTGCGGTCTTTAGGGCAGCACCCTGATCACTCAGATCCTTTTCGCGTTTGGAGAATTCCTGCTCCAGCTTTGCGCTGGCCGCTTTCGCCGCAGCCGAATCACGCATGATGCGCTCGGTATTGACAAAGCCGACCCGAAACTCCTGTGCGGACGCCTGGGAGGTAATGGCTGCAATGCCGAGTACCAGCGCTACATAACCGTGGCGAGAAAATGTCAGCATTAGAAGGACGTTCCGATTTGAAATTGAATGTTCTGGATTTTATCGCCTGCAAACTTTCGCAGCGGCTTGGAAAGCGCAATCCTGAGGGGCCCCACCGGCGACACCCAACTCACACCGACACCCGCCGCGGAACGAAAGTCACCCAGGCGCAGGGGCTGGTTCTCCGCATAAACGTTGCCCATGTCCACAAAGCCATACAGACGCAGAGTGCGGTCGTTGCCAGCCCCTGGGAACGGCGCGAGCAGTTCGAAGTTCAAATTAAACTTCTTGGGCCCACCCAGCGCCGCATTGGTCACCGTGTCGCGCGGACCAAGGC
>JAJAZK010000112.1 GCA_026785765.1 Rhodoferax sp.
CGCTGAAGTTCCGCTACGTGTTGCCGTTTGACGAGGTTGCCAATGGCATAGGCGAGCCGCTGCGTGTGCGCTGGCCTGGTACCCAGCCGCAATTGGCAGACTTGCCTGAAGGGCTGGCGACCTATGTGGCCAGTCGCAATGCCCCAGTCGTGTCGGCGCCACCGCCGAACGGCTGAGCACGCCCGGGTTCATTCCCATGTTGATGGAGAACGACATGTCACGTATACGATCTGTCCCGCTCGACGAATTCGAACCCGAACTGCGCGCCATGCTGTGCGCGCAGGAAAAATCCGACCGCGAGTTGCGCCCAAGCAGCATCCGCGCCCACCATCCGGAGATCGCCAAAGCCTATGTGCGTTTTGGTGCTGCGCTCAAGCAGTTCGCCGTGTTGCCTGCGCGCCTGCGCGAACTGGTGCGACTGCGCATCGCCTTCCACAACCAGTGCCGCAGTTGCATGGCGATGCGTTATGCAGACGCGGTGGACGATGGCGTGACGGAAGAATTGGTCTGTTCGCTGGAGCGGCCCTACGAGGCGAGCGACCTGACAGCGGCAGAGAAGGTCGCGTTGCGTTTCGCAGACCTTCTCTCGACCAATCATCTGGCAATCGACGACGCGCTTTACAAGGAACTGGGCAACAACTTCAACGAACAGCAAATCGTGGAACTGGGCATGGTCAGCGCCCTGTGTGTAGGTTTTGGCCGCCTCTCTGCGACCTGGCAGATGGTGGAGGATCTGCCCGAACGCTTCCGCGACGAAACCGCGACCATCACCCCCTGGGGGCCGGACGCCTGGACGACAGCGCGCTCAGAAGTGCCGCACTGAGTGCGTGTTTGCGCCAAGACGCTGAGGCCTCGACTGCTTTTACCTGGTGAAGATCAGATGTGCGTGATTCGTCCGGTGCCCGGCATGACTCGGATCACGCGCGGATCATTCTCGAGTCATCGAAACTTTTCACTGCAGTGCCCTTGTACAGAATCTTCGCATTGCGGTCGGCAATCGACTGGTGCAGCCGTACAAATTCCGGATCGAGGTCGCGGGTCGGTCGTGGTTCATGCTCGAAAGTCCGGTAGTTGTCGACTCCGCGCACCAGCGTCGCGCTGTCCTCGCCTTCGATCTGGCGCACATCGGTAGGGATGTAACGAATCGCGAAGCCAATCCGCCGTTTGCCCGACGGATTCGGCTGGGAGCCATGGATGAGGCGAACATGGTGCAGCGACATTTCCCCAGGCTCCAGTTCGATCACCTTTGCCATTGCCGGGTCGACATCAACTGCGACTTCCTGGCCGCGCGACAGCAGGTTATTGGCAGAGAAAGTGTCGCGGTGCGCAATCTGGTCCAGCGCATGCGTGCCGGGGATGACTTCCATCGCGCCGTTGGCCCGGTTGCTTGGCGTCAGCGCGACCCAGGCGCTCACCACGTCTGGCCGCGACAGCCCCCAGTAGGTCGAATCCTGGTGCCACGACACAAACGCTGGATCACTCGCTTCCTTGATGAAAAAGGTCGCGCTCCAGCACAGCAGGTTGGCGCCGTACAAATCCTCAACCGCGTCGAGGATCTTCTCGGTGCGGACCAAGTCGTTGAGCCAGGTGAAAAGCAGGTGGGTCTTGTGCCGGTATGAGCCCTTGAGCGGGCCCCCCTGCGTGTGTTCGAACGCCTCCAGTCGCCCCAGCAATTCAGCTGCCTGATCAGCCGACAGGACCCGGATTGGTGCGGGGTAACCGTCGGCGCGGTACTGGTCACATTGTTGGCTGGTGAGCAATTTCATGGTGGTTTTCCGACAAGGCGGGTGAGGGGCTGATTGCTGCTCTGCATGGTGGCCAATTATTAACGATGCCTTGCCTGATCGAAAAGAGCTGACACTGCAGCACGGTGGCGAACTTTTGCGCCACGCTGGCTCAAATACCTGTTCATAAAGGGTAAGCTGCGGGTACCACCATGCCATCGGGCACCATCCCGCAAGAACCATGCAGCCAAACGACTTGCCGAGTGCGCTGGACCTCGTGCTGCGGCACCAACGCCAAGCTTATTTGGCCCATCCGGTGCCAACGCTGGCCGAACGCCGCGCCGACCTCAAGACCCTGCAACGCTTTGTGCGCGAGAACACCGACGCCTTATGCGACGCCATCAGCGCCGACTACGGCCACCGCTCGCGCCACGAGACATTGCTGGGCGAAATCGTTCCCGTCATCACCGGTATCGACCACGATCTGAAGCATCTGCGCAGCTGGATGAAGCCGCAGCGCCGCTCGGTCGATCTGCGCAGCTTTTTTGGCGCGCGCAATCGCGTCATACCGCAGCCGCTCGGCGTGGTAGGGGTGATCGTGCCGTGGAACTTTCCGCTCAACCTGAGCCTGGTGCCGCTGTCTGCCATCTTCGCGGCGGGGAATCGGGCCATGGTCAAGATGAGCGAGAACTCGCGCCACCTGAGCCGCTTGCTGATCGAACGTATGCCAGCCTACTTTCCCCAGGAGAAGCTGCAGTTCTTCGAGGAAACCGGTGATGTTGGCATCGCCTTCTCAAAGCTGCGTTTTGACCACCTGCTGTTTACCGGCTCGGGCGCCACCGGCCGCGCCGTGATGGCCGCCGCCGCGCAGAACCTGTGCCCGGTGACGCTGGAGCTCGGCGGCAAGGCGCCTGCCATTTTGTGCGACGACTTTCCCCTGCAAGTCGCGGCCGAGCGCATCCTGTTCGTCAAGTATTTCAATGCCGGCCAGATCTGCACCACGGTGGACCACCTGTGGATGCCCGGCCCCAAGGTTGCGGCCTTTGTGGAAGCGGCGAAAAAAATCGTGCGGGCGCGGTATCCGACGCTGGGGTCGACCGACTACACCTCGATCATCGACGAACGTTCTTTCGACCGCCTGCTGGCGGCGCTGCAGGACGCGCGGGACCGTGGTGCGAACCTGGTGAAACTGCAGGACGGCCCGGGCTTTGATCGCGACACGCGCAAGATCGCGCCAACCATCGTGCTCAATGCGCCGCCGGACAGTATGCTGTGGCAGCGCGAAATCTTCGGGCCGATCCTGCCGATCCGCAGTTACGAAAAGCTCGATGACGTGGTGAATGCGATCAATGCTGGCCCACGCCCGCTGGCGATCTACCCGTTCAGCAACAACCAGGAGACCGTGCAAATGCTGCTCGATAGAGTGATGTCCGGCGGTGTGTCGGTAAACGACGCCTTGTTCCACGTCGGGCAACACGACCTGCCGTTTGGCGGCGTAGGCGAATCGGGTATGGGGCACTACCACAGCAAGGAAGGATTCCAGACCTTCTCGAAGTTGCGCCCGGTGTTCTACCAGGCGCGGTTTTCGATGCTCAAGCTGCTGATGCCGCCGTATGGGAAGTTGGCGGACCGGGTGTTGCAGTTTTTGAGCAAGTAGGGCGGGAGTCAGGTAGTGCGTTCCGGCTCACACCGGGGTAGCTGGTGGCACGCCCCGACTCCGCTGCGATGCTCGATTCGGGGCTTACGTACGCGAGGGCGCACACATGATTCGTCACCGCGCGTTCGCTCAGTCCTGCGGGCAGGGCATGGTCTGGCCCTGGACGACGGGCCGCTCGGCCACGACGACGTCGTCCCATTGCAGACGGCACCTGACCGGCTGTAAGGTTCCCAAGATCGTCGTGTTCCGGATCGAGCCACTGCCCAAGTCCAACCTCGGCAGGGCACTGCGGCGGCAGTTGCGCCACACTCCAGAATCTCTTGCGACGGCTGCGTGATCTGATCTGGCTTCGGGTTGACCTGTGCACCAGATGGGCGCAGAGAACGGATTTGTACTTTCCGTAAGGCGAAAAAGTTTACGACCCGATGGCTGTAGCGATACATTGGGAGCAGTTGTTGGACCCGTTTGGGCGCGTGTTTCAAGCCCGGGTGAGTAGTGGCACAGCCGCAGTGCCCCCTGCAGTTTCATTTCAAGGAGTCAGCGTCCATGTTGGTAAGTTTGTTTTACGTCAGCCGTGCCGTCGGTCCGCAGACCACGACGGTCACCAGTTCCATCCTCACCACGGCCAGGTTCAACAATCCGGTGCACGGCATCACTGGTGCGTTGTTTCAGGGCCAGGGGCTGTACCTGCAGGTGCTGGAAGGCGAGCGCAGTGCCGTCAATCGTTTGTATGCGCAGATCCTGGCCGACAAGCGCCATACCGATGCCGAGATCCTGTCCATGGAAGAGCTTGCCGGGCGCCGGTTCGAAAAATGGTCCATGGCCCACGTCATCCTGTCGGACCTGGACCCGATGGTGCTCATGAAGCACCCGGAATTCGACCCCTATTCAGCGTCTGCGCAAGGGGCTGCCTTGATGCTGGAGGATTTCGTCGCCTCGGGCGTGAAGGTTGATTCGCCAGTGGTCTAAGTGCAATACTGTTCAGATAAGAAGGTAGGCGTCCCCCGAGCCTGCGCATGGTCAGAAGGTCCAGGGTTGGCAGGCAAAGCGAAAGCCCCGCGCCGGCGGCTAGCTGGGGCGCGGCCGCGCCGTGTCGGCCTGGTCAGAACACCGCGTGGTCGCCGCGTTCCATCCGCGTGCGCCCGCTGAGCAGATCAGCCTGGAAATCGCCCAACGTCTGGCTGCCGTGTGCCGGTGTGGCATCGGCGCTGTAGCGGCCGCTGGCCGTATCCAGCACCAGCATCGACTCAGTGGCGTAGTAGCGCCCGATGCGTGCCAGCTCGGCCTTGGCGGCAAGCACCGGCAGCAGCCGGCCGGCGGTGGCCCGCCCCCCGCTGCTCGTGTGGGGCCGCGCCCCCCGCCCCGGGTTGAATCGCGGCGGGTTTCCCCCCCGCGCCAACACCAGCTCGCCCAG
>JAJAZK010000113.1 GCA_026785765.1 Rhodoferax sp.
TACACGTACACCCAAAGACCACATTGATGGAGGACACCATGACCAACACCAAACTTTTCAAGAATGGCAACTCGCAGGCAATTCGCATCCCGTCTGAACTGGCCTACAGCAGCTGGGACATCGACTTGGTCATCGAGCGCCAAGGTGATGAGTTGCGCATCCGTCCGGCGCAGAGGCGCATGGGGGATGTGCTGGGCAAACTGGCCAGGTTCTCGCCAGATTTCATGGCGGAGGGCCGTGGTTTGAGCGTCGAAGATGAACGCGAGGCCCTATGACCGCTAAATGCATGCTCGATACCAACATCTGCATCTACCTGATGAAGCATCAACCGCCTGAAGTACGCGAGCGCTTTGCGCAATACTTTGTGGGCGACGTGGTGATCTCGGCCATCACACTCGCTGAGCTGGAATTCGGAGTCGCCTGCTCGGGCCACGCTCAGGCCCACAACAAGGCTGTGCTGGCCAGCCTGCTCGACGACATCGTGGTGATGCCCTTCGAGGCAGGCACTGCAAGGGCTTACGGCCCGCTGCGAGCGGCCCATCGTGACCGTAACAAAAGCGCACTGGACAAATTGATCGCATCCCATGCCGTGGCACTCAATATCCCTTTGGTTACCAACAATGAAGCCGACTTCATCGGTTATCCCGGATTGGTGATCGAAAACTGGGTGGAAAACCGCTGACGCATCCGCAAGCCATGCATCGCGCTGCCTGAGCACGACGCTTTACCCAATGGAATAATTTTCGCAATGATTTGTTCTGCCGCATCACGGTTTTCCGCAGCCGCGCTCGCCGTCGCGCTTAGCGGCTGCGCGGTGCTGAAAAACAAGCCGGATGACGGCCTGTACAACGGCGAGTTATGCGTTGCCGTTGGGGCGGGCACTCTGAATTGCGGCGCGGCCGAAGTATCGTTGTCCAACAGCCGTGCCAAGGTCCGTGTCAGCGATATGGTGTACGACTTGCTTTTTGAAGACGGTCAACTGGACCTGATGCTGGTGCACGACAGAACGCTGGTCGATGTGTGGAGCGCACGTTTTTCCTGGCACCGCCAGTTTCTGCACTTCGTCGACGAGGAGCGACGGGTGTACTACCGGGTCCGCTTTGCAAATCCGCCTGGATCGGTCGAGTCGCAGCGCCCGGACTGCTGTAGCGCACAGGACTGACCCGTAGGCCGCATTTTCGAGTTGGGCATCTCAATGCACTTCAACGCGCACTTGGAGATCAGCCGGGCCGCCAGGGCGCATTCGGAGCGTGACCATCCCGATCCACAGCCCCGGCGCTGACGCCTGCAGTGCGCGATGCCCCGACCCGACCAGGCCGGTCAGCGACAAACTGTTCGATGGGACAGCCGGGACGAATCATGCAGGATTCAATCCTTGCGGCGCAGGATGCTGGAGCGTTGCGCGTCTTCAGCGTAAAAGAACTCCACCCGACCGCTCCGCCAGGTGCCGAGCCACACCATGTTCTCGGTGAACGCATCGTGGTCCTTGGCGCTGAATGGGTTGGTGTAGGTGGTGACCACGCCCTGGTAGGGCCGTTCCCGGTTTTCCAGCGCGCGCTTCAAGGTGCCGCCATTGATCTCGCCCTTGGTCTGGAAAGCGGCGAACAACATCAGCAGCATGGCGTCGTACGTTTGCGCGGCAGCCATCAGCGAGCCAATGCGAGTTTCTTTGGAGTGCCTGAAGTAGCGCAGCAAGAACGAGGATCGGCGCTCATTGGCAGCGTCCTGGATGACGGTCTGCGCCATCATCGTGCCTTCCAGCACGTCCGGACCGGCCGCCTCCAGTACGCTGCGAAATGACAATGGCCAAGGGGCAAAGTAAGGTACTTTCCAGCGCACCTCGGCCCGGCTTTTCGCGGCAACCGCCTGCTCCGGGCCCACGGCGTACACCACCAGCGCTTCGGCCCCCTCACCGCGCGCTTTGCGCATCTCGGCAGCAAGCGAGACCACACCCAGGGGAAACCGGGTGACCGTGACCGGGGCCAGCCCATTTTTAGCCAGCTCCGCCGACAGATCCTTGACACCGCCTTCACCATACCCCGTGCTGTCGGCAAAGATGGCGACTTTCCTGATCTTGCGCCGAACAACGATTTCATTGATCAGGAAACGGGCGTTGATGTAGTCCGGAGGTGCAACGCGAAAAATGAAACTGTCCTGGGGCGGGTACTTAGCGGTGACCGCAGTGCCTTGCGAGCACGGCACCATCAGCAGGTGTTTGTTGTCCTGGAACACGTCCAGCGATTTCATGGCGACGCCGGTATTGCAAAAGCCGACCGTGAAATCGACCTTCTCTTTCAAGACCAGGTCTTCGGACACCTTGCGGCCTTCATCGGGATTGGCCTTGTCGTCCCGGACCACCAGCTCCAGCGGGCGCCCGAGCAGACCGCCCGACTCGTTAATTTCCTTGACTGCCAGCTCGGCACCCAGACGCACGCTGTTGCCGAAGTCGGCTGAGCCCCCGGTCAATGGCGCAATCAGACCCACCCGAACCGGTTTGCCCTGTGTGGGCACCGCCAGCGCCTGCGCGTGGGCAGTCGGGGGCAATAGTGCAACCAGGACCAAACACCAAGTCAAAAGGTTGCGCTGATTCATCACGTCTCCGATGCATAAGTTTGCTGCAAGCTTAGCATCCAATTGGATAAGTTTCGCGGATCCATTGTGGCGTCGAAATCGCAAGGACTGGTCAACCACGGCGGCGACGTTACACGAATGGCAGTGACCGGCGCCTTTCGGTGCACTGACAACGGTGACGCACTGCTGCAGCGTCGCCAGCACCAGCGAAATGGTCGGAAGAACCCTGCAACCATAGGGCGTCCGCCAGCACCCGCGAGAACTTCGTGCGACAGGTCAAAAAAATGGCAGTATTCGCGGCGCAGCGCCGTGACTGATCGCATACTGCGGGCATGGAGTTCAAGGACTATTACAAGACGCTAGGCGTTGCACGCGGCGCGTCGCCCGAAGAGGTGCGCAAGGCCTACCGCAAGCTGGCGCGCAAGTACCACCCCGACGTCAGCAAGGAACCGGACGCGCAGCTGCGCATGCGCGATGTGAACGAGGCCAACGACGTTCTGCGCGACGGGGAAAAGCGCGCTGCGTACGACGCTCTGGCCGACCGCCTGGCCGCAGGCGGAACGCAGTCCGATGGCGGCTTCCAGCCACCGCCTGGTTGGGACGAGGGATTCGAGTTCCACCGGGGCCCGGGTGCGCGCCCGGCGGGCGATGCGGAGTTCAGCGAGTTCTTCTCGTCGCTGTTCGGGGATGCGTCGCGCCGCGCCGCATCAGAGAAAGGCTACCGCGCGCGCGGCGAAGACCACCATGCCGCCATCGAAATCTCACTGGAGGACGCGATCCTGGGCGCCGAGCGGGAAATTACGCTGCGCGCCCTGGACCGGGACGCCGAAGGGCGGGCCGCTGTTGTCAACCGTACCTTGAGCGTCAAGATTCCCGCGGGTGTGCACCCCGGCCAGTACATCCGGCTCGCAGGTTATGGCATGCCGGGGCGCGGCGGCGAGCCGGCAGGAGATCTGTATCTCGAAATCCGCATCGCGCCCCACCCGCTTTACCGCGTGCAGGGGTTGGACCTGACCATGGACCTGCCGGTCACACCTTCGGAAGCCGCCCTGGGCGCCAAAGTCCATGTGCCGTTGCCGGGCGGCAGCGTAGTGGAGGTGACGGTTCCACCGAATTCTCACGCCGGGCGCAAGCTGCGGGTGCGCGACCGTGGCCTGCACGGGAAGCCGCCAGGGCATCTGGTGCTGCTGGTGCAGATCGCCTTGCCACCGGCGCAGAGCGAGGCCGCACGCAAGGCGTATGAGGCGTTGGCGCAAGCCGCCCCGCTCAACCCGCGCCAACACTGGCCAGGAGTGCAAACATGACACGCATGACGGCAACGTTGACAACGCTCACCCTCGTGAGCATGGACTCGCCTCTGGATGCCGGTGCGCTGGCCAATGCCTGCGGCGCGACGCAGGAATGGGTGGTGCAGGCGATGGCGCTGGGTATTGTGCAAGCGCAAAGCGATCCGGCAACGCCGCAAGGCTGGCACTTCTTCAGCCACGACCTTCAGCGCGCGCGGGAAGCGCGGCGCCTGGAGCAGGACCTTGGGGTGGAACTGGATATCGCGGCCTTGATCCTGGAGTTGCAGCTTGAGGTGCGGCGCCTGAAGACCGTGCTGGCGGCCAACGGCCACTAGCCAGTTGCGCGGTTAGGCCAATGGCAGATCGGTCGCGTGGTGGCCGGCCACCATGTCGAGCATCAGCACAAACAAAGTCTGGTCCGGGTCGGCATCCAGCAAGCCGATGGCCCGCCGCTGCACACCGTCGATGCACACCGTCGATTGTCTGCAGCGTATTCCTGGCCACAGCACCCTGGCCTGATAGCGCCTTGTGCTGTTCCGAGGCGATGGTCTGGCACTTGCGCAACAACAGGTTGCCCTTGGAATCCCGGATGTTCACCGGCACCGGCGACCCCGTGGCGACACGCGCCAATGGCAGTTCGGTGTAAGTCATCGTCGCATTGGCCTGCCAATAACGCGCGGCCGGGTCTGCATATAGTGTGGCACTTTATTCGCTGCGCAACGACAGCATATGACCGGCGCGCGGGTTGCCGTTACCCGACAACACCTGCTGGTACGCTGCCAGAACCGCAGCAGGACCACGGTGATGTTGCGCCACCAGCCAGGGCGCGGCCGGGTTGGTCACCGTCGCCGTGAACGCTTTCCAGGCCTGCAGCAGGCGTTGCCCGAACACCACTGCCCCCCAATCGGCATGGCGCTTCTTTATTTGTGTCGGCGCAAAGAACAATGTCGCTTTCGGACCTGGCAGGGACTTGGCGCCGCGCAACTGGTCTACATGGGTTCCGCCAATGGAACAGCTGTAGCGCAGGTTGGTGAAACGGCTGTGCAGCGTATGGCGCAGCCTGGAATTGCCAGCAAAGTCGACATAGATGCAAGGCACATCAGCCGCGATTTGATCGAGTTGCCCATACTCCAGCACGCGCTGGTAACAGCCCAGGCTGCGGCAGAACTCCAGATTGGCCGCCGAGGTCAGACCCACCACTTCTACTGCGGCACGCTGCGCAAGCACAAAGGCCGTCCCGAAGGCGGTCTTGCTGGAGGCGCTGGACAACAGCAGCAGCGTCTTGCCAGCGCTGTCGGTCGCGCCAAAAAACGCGTTGTCGGCCATGAAGTCGTCGATCAGCCAGGAGGTGGTGAACAAAGGGCGCAACAAGGCCTGCAA
>JAJAZK010000114.1 GCA_026785765.1 Rhodoferax sp.
CGCGGCTGTCCCCCGTGCCGGCCTGGGGCCGACGACTCCTTCTTTATGCCGCTGCGCAGAGCGCCCCACTGGCCTGATCTTGCAAGCGCGGTCGGCTCGCGGTGTGCCAATGGGGCTTGCTGGCTACGACGATTGGCTTGCGTCCTGGCAGGGCTACCATCCAGACATGTACCTGAATTGGCCAATGGCGATTCTTGCAAGTCTGGCAATGCGGGGCAGTAGCCTGGCCCAGCCAACAACACCCGTCGCGGCTGCGCCCGTCACCTATTCCGCTCCAGTTCAGTTGTCTTAATATGGGCTGGTCTTTGTGGAGGTATTGGTCAATGGCGAGCCGGCGCGTGCGCTGGTCGATACGGGTAGCTCTGCTGCGGTGCGGGTTTCGGAACGGATGGCACAGCGTTTGCGACTGGACCTGAAAGTCGACCCGGCGTCCAGCGTGACGGGGCTGGACGGTCGGCGCCTGGCCTTGCAGCGTGGACGGCTGGAAACTCTGACCGTGGGCGACCTGGCGCTGCGCCAGGTCGAGGTGGAAGTCGCCGCGCGCCGGATTGAAGATATTTCCGCGCAAGTTGGCACTGTCTTTGACGTGGTTCTCGGTTGGGGCTTTCTGTCGCGTTACCACTTCGCCCTGGACTACCCCAAACGACAACTGCGGTTCAGCGCAGACCCCCTGCCGCCGTCGGCGCAGGGCCTCGCCATTCCCTTCTCCACCATGAACCGCGTGCCGGTCGTCAATGCCAGCATTGCAGGCCAGAGCGTGCGGCTGCTGGTCGACACCGGCGCACCAATGTGCAATATCGACGCCGCATTTGCGAATGCCGCCATCGGGCAGATCGTGTCACGCGAATTGGCGCTGGACGGAAAACCACAACCTGTAGCCTGGCGCGTCAAGGACCTTGCAGTGACCCGAAACGCGCTCGGAACCGTGGCAACCCTGGGCAACAACCTGCTGCGACGCCACACGCTGCAGGTTGACATCCTGCGCCAGACCATCACCCTGGAGTGAAGCCGGGGACCTGCTGAACTGGCCCACAGCGCTGAGCGTTTTCCTGACGCGCCAGCACCGCGCGCAACGCCACCCCGGTGTGGGTGCCGAGCTGAACCACGCCTTCGGGAGTGGCTGCCGCAACGACCCGACCACCGGCATCACCGCCTTCGGGGCCCAGGTCGACCACCCAGTCGGCCTCGGCGATCACATCCAGGTCGTGTTCGATGACGACCACGCTGTGCCCGCCATCGACCAGCCGGTGCAACACGCGGATCAGCTTTTCCACGTCCGCCATGTGCAGGCCAACTGTCGGCTCGTCCAGTACGTACAGGGTGTGGGGCGGTTTCTGGCCGCGCCGCGTGATGTCGTCGCGCACCTTGCTAAGTTCGGTGACCAGCTTGATACGCTGCGCCTCGCCACCACTGAGCGTTGGAGAGGGCTGTCCCAGTGTCAGGTAACCCAGACCCACATCCTTGAGCAATTGCAGCGGATGGCTGATATTGGGCATGGCGGCAAAAAACTCCACCGCCTCGTCCACCTCCATCTGCAGGATCTCACCGATGTTCTTGCCACGCCAGCTCACCGCCAGCGTCTCGGGGTTGAATCGGGTCCCACGGCAGGTCCCACACAACACCTTCACGTCGGGCAGGAAACTCATGGCCACGGTGCGGATGCCCTGTCCTTCGCAGCCCGGGCAACGGCCGTCACCGGTATTGAAGCTGAAGCGGTTCGCCGCATAACCGCGCGCCCGCGACTCGAGGGTGTCGGCAAACAACTTGCGTATGGTGTCCCAGAAACCGATGTAGGTCGCCGGGCAACTGCGCGGCGTCTTGCCGATAGGCGTCTGATCCACCTCGAGCACGCGGTCTATGGGCTCGTACCCAGCGACACCGGCGCACCCGACCCAGGGCAGTTTTTCACCAGCGGCCAGGGCATCGCGGCCAGCCCGGGTGCTGCGCCGGGCGACAGCCGTTTGCACATTCGCCAGCAACACATCGCGCGCCAGGGTGGATTTGCCGGAGCCACTGACACCGGTGACGGCCACCAGGCGCGTCAGCGGGATCTGCACATCCACATCGTGCAGGTTGTGCATCCTGGCACGCCGCACCTGCAAGCATTGGGTCGCCGCAAGGTCCACCGGACGGCGCGACTGCAGCGGATGCCGCATCGCGTGCAGCAGGTAACGCCCGGTCTGGGAGTCCTCAGTCGCCATGATGCGCGCCAACGTGCCCTCGGCCACCAGTGTTCCGCCGCGTTTACCGGCGCCCGGCCCGATATCAATGATGTGGTCGGCATGGCGGATGGTGTCTTCGTCGTGCTCCACCACCACCAGGGTGTTGCCCTTGTCGCTCAGGCTTTTCAGCGCCGCCAGCAGGATCTGGTTGTCGCGCGCATGCAGCCCTATGGTGGGCTCATCGAGCACATAACAAACACCTTGCAGATTGCTGCCGAGCTGGGCTGCCAGGCGTATGCGTTGGGCTTCGCCGCCGCTGAGGGTGGGCGCACCACGATCCAGCGTGAGGTAGCCCAGCCCGACTTCCTCCAGAAACAAAAGGCGGCTGCGGATCTCGGGCACCAGGTCGCGTGCAATTTCGGTTTCGCGCCGGCTCATGCGCCCTTCCACCTGCAAGGTCTCCACCCACTGGCGGACCTCGGTGACGCTCAAGCGCGCCAGCTCGGTGATCGCAATGCCCTGCTGGCGCGTAGCGCCGCCAGGCAGGGCATGCGCCTGCACGCCAAACCGCACCGCACGCGCCGTCGTGTTCAAACGGGTGCCAAGACAGGCGGGGCAGGCATCCAGCGCGAGGTCGTCCACTTCGACCTCGGCAAAGGTCTGTTCCCGCCCACCGTTGTCATCTTCCCGCATTGAGTCGTCGAGGGCTTTGCGTTGCTCCCTGGTCAGGCGTACGCCGGTGCCGACACACTCCGGGCACCAGCCGTGTTTGCTGTTGTAAGAAAACAGGCGCGGATCGAGCTCGGGGTAACTGGTGCTGCATACCGGGCAAGCGCGTTTGGTCGAGAACGCCTGCAACGTACCAATGTCGGCTGTAGGTGTACCGGCCAGCATGGCCGCGCGCAGGCCGTCCAGGTGGCCCAGCACATGCAAAACGCCTTTGCCATGCTCCAGGGCGCTCGCCAAGGCCTCGCGCAGCGCGGCTTCATTTTGCGGGTTCACCTCCAGGCTGGCCACGGGGAGCTCGATGATGTGCTCCTTGAATCGGTCGATGCGCGGGAACCCGGTGGTTGGCAAGAAGTTGCCGTCTACCCGCAGATGGGTGAAACCGCGCGGCCGGGCCCAATCGGCCAGCTCGGTGTACACGCCCTTGCGGTTCATCACCAGCGGCGCCAGCAAACCAATGTGCTGGCCGCGGAAACTGCGCATCAATTGCGCGGCGATGCTGTCGGGCGTTTGCGGCGCCACCGCAGCGCCGTCATGAATGCAGTGCTGCACGCCCAGCTTGACGAACAGCAGGCGCAGGAAGTGCCAGACCTCGGTGGCGGTGCCCACGGTGGACTTGCGCCCGCCGCGCGACAGCCGCTGCTCGATCGCCACCGTGGGCGGAATCCCGTACACCGCGTCGACCTCGGGCCGGCCGGCCGGTTGCACGATGCTGCGGGCGTAAGCGTTGAGCGACTCCAGGTAGCGGCGCTGGCCTTCGTTGAACAGAATGTCGAAGGCCAGTGTGGATTTGCCCGATCCACTGACGCCGGTGATGACGTTGAACTTGCCGCGCGGAATGTCCACCGACAAGGATTTGAGGTTGTGCTCCTTCGCGTTGACGATCTGGATCGCGTCAGAACGCTGCGGCACCACATAAGGGGCACGGGCCTCTTGTGCCATGTGAGCGCCTACTCCGACAGTGGCATCGTACTCGCGCAGGGCACGCCCGGTGTGGGAAGTCGGGTGTTCGCGCACCTGCTCGGGCGTACCGACCGCGACCACGCTGCCACCGGCGTCGCCCCCTTCCGGACCAAGGTCAAGCAACCAGTCGCTGGCACGGATCACGTCCAGGTTGTGTTCGATCACCAGCAGCGAATGACCAGCGTCTTGCAACTTGCGCAGCGCCCGCATGAGTTTGGCGATGTCGTCGAAATGCAGGCCGGTGGTCGGCTCGTCGAACATGAAC
>JAJAZK010000115.1 GCA_026785765.1 Rhodoferax sp.
CCGGCCTGATCCCACCCTCAAAGCACCACGAATCTGAATCGTGGAACGCAAAATCGTGTCAGGCTACTACGGCCTCGGGCAGCAGGTGGCAAGCCACCAGCGCCGTGTGGCCAGGCTGCGGTAGCTGGCGTGTGAGCAGTTGGGGCGCCTCGGTCTGGCAGCGCGCCATCGCATGCGGGCAACGCGGCGCGAAAGCGCAGCCCGATGGTGGCTTGGCTGCATCCGGCAATTCCGCGCCCGCCAGTTCCAGCGTGCCTGCGGCTGCTACGTAGCCGCCGACGCGGCTGCGCGCCGGAATCGACGACAGCAACAACTGGGTGTAGGGGTGGGCCGGCGTACGGAAGATGGCGCTGGCGCTCGCCATTTCCACAATGCTGCCGAAATACATCACTGCAACGTCGTCACTCACGTGGCGAACCACCGACAGGTCGTGCGAGATGAAAATCATCGCCATGTCGCGCTGCTGGCGCAACGACATCAGCAGATTCAAGATCTGCGACTGGATCGACACGTCCAGTGCCGACACCGGCTCGTCGGCAATCAGCAGGCGCGGCTCCAGTGCCAATGCCCGCGCAATTGCAATGCGTTGCCTCTGGCCACCCGAGAACTCATGCGGAAACTTGTCGCCGTCGCGCGCTGTCAGTCCGACGGTGGCGAGCAGGTCCTGCACTTTGCTGCGGCGTTGGGCGCGGCTGCTGCTGCCAGCGTGGATGTCCAGCGGTTCGCGCACGATGTTGCCGACGCGATGTTTTGGGTTGAGTGAGGAGAACGGGTCCTGGAACACCATTTGCATGCGTCGGCGGTCCTCCCGGCCCGGCCTGGCGGCAGCCGAAATCCAGTCGATGCCGTCAAATTGCACGCTGCCGCTGCTGGCGTCGAGTAACCGCATGAGGGTCCGCCCGAGTGTGGATTTGCCGCAGCCAGACTCGCCCACCACGCCCAGCGTACGCCGCTCATACAGGCGAAAGCTGACCCGATTCAACGCCAGCACCGGTGGGCCGTCTGCCGAAGGGTAGTGTTTGCACAGCGCGTCCACCTGCAGCAGCGCGGTGCTGGTGTCGGCCTGCGGAATCACTGGTTGCGCCATCGCCTGGCCTTCAATTCGAATCCGCGTGCCAGCAGGCGACACGTTCATGCCCGTTGTGACCCTGGGTCAGCAGGGCTGGCGCGGCAGCACACCGCGCGCTGACGCGTTCGCAACGCGAAGAAAAAAGGCATTCGCTGCCACGCTCACCCAACGGCGGCACAGCGCCGGCGATCACCGGCAGCATGCTGCCCGGTGCATGCTGGGCCGGTGTGGTCTCCAGAAGGGCGCGTGTATAGGGGTGCCATGGCCGTCTGAACAGGCCAGCCGCACTGCGTTGCTCGACCATGCGACCTGCGTACATCACGGCGACCCGATCGCAATGGTCGGCCACCAGGGCCAGGTCATGGGTGATGAGTAACATGCCCATGCCAAACTCACGGCGCAAATCGTCGAGCAGCCGCAGGATCTGGGCCTGTACCGTCACGTCCAGCGCGGTGGTTGGTTCATCGGCGATCAAGAGGCTGGGCCGACATGCCAGCGCGATGGCGATCATGACGCGTTGGCGTTGGCCACCCGACAACTCGTGGGCGTAGGAACTGGCGCGCCGGGCGGCGCCGGGGATACCCACCAGGTTGAGCAGTCGTACCACCTCGGCGCGGGCCGATGCGGCGTCCATGCCGCGGTGCAGGCGCAGGCTTTCCGCTACCTGTTCGCCCACCGGCAACACCGGGTTCAGGCTGGTCATGGGTTCCTGGAAGATCATTGCCATGCGACGGCCACGCAGGCTTCGCATGGTTTTTTCGCTGTGTTGCAGCAAGTCACTGCCATCGAACAGGATTTGGCCGTTGGCATAGTCGGTCTGGCGCGTCGGCAACAAACGCATGATGGCCAACGCGGTGACGCTTTTGCCGCAGCCCGACTCTCCCACCAGGCCCAGGGTCTGCCCGGCATGCACCTTCAGCGACACCTGATCAAGCACCGTCAGCCAGCCGCGCGGCGTCTTCAGGCGTACGGTCAGCCCCTGCATGTCGAGCAGGGCGGGTTCGGGGTTGGTCATGGGCAATCGGGACGGGTCTCAGATCGGTTCAGCGCGGTTCTGCGGACGGCATCGCCGACAATACCATGGCGTAAATGCCTTGCTGCGAGAGCCTTCGCTCAGGCAAGCCGCCCATGCAATGCCACCCATGACTGCCGCTGAAACCGAACTGGCGCGCCGTGCCAGCAACGCCATTACTGGCGTCACGCCCGGCGTATTGCTGCGTGCCTATCGCGGGGGTGAGCGGATGTGTGAAATCAACGTAGGGGCGACGCAGGACTTCTATGACCTGGCCTCGGTCACCAAGGTCGTATTCACCCAGCAGGCCATGATGCAGTCATTCGAGCAAGGCCTGTGGAATGCACAAACTTGTGTGGGTGACCAGTTGCCAGGTTTCGCCCACGGGACCATCCGGATCGTGGACCTCCTCACCCATACCAGCGGCATGACCTGGTGGAAGCCGCTTTATGAGTCGATTAAGCTGGATACGGGAATGGCCGAAAAAAGGCGCTGGTTGCTCGGCGAACTGGCGCGGTCGGAAGTTCAACCCACCGGACAGGCCGTCTATTCAGATCTGGGCATCATGTTGCTGGGCTTTTTTCTGGAACGGCTGCACGGTACCGACCTGCTGTCGCTGTGGGCAGCACTGCGCGCGCGCTGTTACGCCGACACAACGCTGGCCTTTCATCCGGACAACGTGCCTCCAAAAGAACGCGCGCGTTACGCACCCACCGAGAACTGCCCCTGGCGCGGCAACGTGTTGCAGGGTGAAGTGCATGACGACAACACCTGGGCCCTGGGCGGGGTGTCCACCCACGCCGGGTTGTTCGGCAGCCTGGACGATCTGGCGGCCTATGGGCTGATGCTGCGTGGCCAGTTGCTGGGTTTACCCGGCAGTGTGGTCAGCCAGGCCACCGCGCAATGGTTTGCACGGCGCGCCATCGCCCCGGCCCGCGGTGACTGGGCCTTGGGATTCATGCTGCCGTCGGCGCGCGGCGCGAGTTGCGGCAGTTATCTGTCGGCGGAATCGATTGGCCACACCGGATTCACCGGAACCTCGGTCTGGTTTGATCCAAAGTACGACCTGCTGGTGGTGATTCTGAGCAACCGCGTGGCCCTGGGGCGGGACAACGGCGCGTTCATCGAGTTGCGGTCGCGCCTGCACGACTGGGTGTGTGAGCTGTTCTGCCCGGATATGCCCAAGCTTCGACCATGATGCAGATCACGCCGCTCTGCACCGACGCCCAGGAACAGGACTGTGCCGATTTGTTGGCGCACTCCGACCCCTGGTTGACGCTGGGTTTTGGCCGCGAGCAGTTGCTGCGCACGGTGCGGCTGCCCGACCGTGAGCGATATGTGGCCTATGTCGGAGAGCAACTGGCCGGGTTGCTGCTACTCAATCTGCAGGGGACCTTTGCCGGTTACATACAGACCATCGGCGTGGCCGCTGATTTCCGCGGCCAGGGGGGCGGGGCGGAGCTGATGGGGTTTTGCGAAAAGCGTATTTTTCGCGCCCACCCCCAAGTGGTGCGGGGTGTGTCGGGGGTTAAAGCCGCGGCCCCTCGCGTTTAA
>JAJAZK010000116.1 GCA_026785765.1 Rhodoferax sp.
ACCACATGCCGTCTGACAGGTACGGATAGTTGACCGCCCCGTCATTGCAGAACTTCATGTGGTTCGGGTCGTCCCAGGTCTTTCCCATGCCATCCTGGTAGCCCCCAGGATGCGCTGGTTGATGGCGTCCACGCTGGTATTGACGTAGGACTTGTCGGCAATGGTCTCTGCCATCTGGTTTCTGTTTTGCAAGCCCGCTTCGATCCATTGGCCGGCCTCCAGGATCGCCGCTGTGACCGCTCGCGCTGTGTTTGGATTTTTGCGCACAAATTCGGCGGTGCTGCCCAGCACCTTCTGCGGATGGTCCTTCCACACGTCGTGTGTGGTCGCCGCTGTAACGCCGATGCCATCGATGATGGCGCGCTGGTTCCAGGGCTCACCGACGCAATGTCCGTCCATGTTGCCGACCCGCATGTTCGCCACCATTTGTGGCGGCGGCACCGTGATGACTTTGGCGTCTTTCAGTGGGTTGATCCCGTGCGCCGCCATCCAGTAATACAGCCACATGGCGTGGGTGCCGGTTGGGAAGGTCTGAGCGAAGGTGTAATCGCGCTTTTCCGTTGACATCAGCTTGGCCAGTCCGGCGCCGTTCACTGCCCCCTTTTCAGCCAGCTTCCTGGACTAGGTGATGGCCTGCCCGTTGTTGTTCAGGGTCATCAGGACGGCCATGTCCTTCCTGGGGCCAGATGTGCCCATGTGTACACCGTAGACCAGTCCGTAGAGGACATGGGCGAAGTCCAACTCACTGTTGACCAATTTGTCGCGCACCCCGGCCCAATTGGCTTCCTTGGTCGGAATGATCTTCACCCCATACTTCTTGTCGAGGCCAAGCACCGAAGCCATCACGACGCTGCGGGCGGATGCACCGTAGTTATGCGGTGCACCAATTCAACCCAGCAGCTCCGCTGCATCTAGCGTGCGTTGTGCAATATCCACCAATTTGATGCCACGGTCCATCGCGGCTTTGCGCAGGCGGGCATAGGCATCCTGTTCGCTGGGCTTTTGGCGCTGCATCAGCAGGGCCTTGGCACGTTCAATGGTTCGGCGGTCGTTGAGTTCGGCCAGGGTGGCCTGCAGTTCTTGAGCCTGCGCCTGCAATTCGGACCGCGTTTGCGCCAACTCCTGGCGCAGCGCCTGCTCCCGTACAAAGCGGGCCATCGCCACGTCCGGGATCGGGCGAATACGGTCACTGGCGAGACCGGCCACGACGTAGGCTGATACCCCGGCTGCAACCGCATCACGCACCTGATTGCGGTCACTGTCATTGGTGAACATGACAATCGGCCGCGGGGCGTCCCGCGTTGCCATCACCACATGCTCGAGTGCATCTCGCGCGTCGCTTTCCGCGTCGACGATCACCATGTCGGGTCGCAGTTGGGCCAGGCGCTCTGTCAGGAGCACGTCGGCCGGCAGGCTTGCGACAAGGTTGCAGCCGCCGTCAAGCGGGCCGATGCGCAGGCTGCGCGAGCGCTCGGCCTGGCTGGCCGCATATTCGTCGCCGAGGTCCTGTACATCCAGGTCTGGCACTACCACCACGATGCGCAGAGCTGATTCCATGGGTTTGTGTGCGCAAGAATCGCGCCACCCCGGGTTGCCTGGCCCGACTCGTCGCTGCCTCTAAACTTGGCGCTATGGAGAACGGCCTGCTGGTACTGGGAATCGAGTCGTCGTGTGACGAAACCGGGCTGGCTTTGGTGCGCGCTGACGGACAGGCCGTGCCGCGCCTGCTGGCCCACGCCTTGCACAGCCAGGTGGAGATGCATCAAGCGTTTGGCGGCGTTGTGCCAGAGCTTGCCAGCCGTGACCATATCCGGCGCGTATTGCCGCTGACCGAGCAGGTTCTTCGAGCGGCACAGTGTGAACTGGCGATGGTGGATGTCATCGCGTACACGCGCGGGCCGGGGCTGGCGGGCGCATTGCTGGTCGGCGCCGGTGTCGCCTGTGCCATCGGTGCTGCAATGGCCAAGCCGGTGTTGGGCGTACACCATCTGGAAGGACATCTGTTATCACCGTTTCTCAGCCAGGATCCCCCCAGCTTCCCGTTTGTGGCCCTGCTGGTGTCGGGCGGTCATACCCAACTGATGCGGGTTGACGGCGTGGGGATTTACCAACTGCTCGGAGAAACCATCGATGATGCCGCCGGTGAAGCGTTTGACAAGTCGGCCAAGCTGATGGGGCTGGGATACCCGGGCGGCGCGGCACTGTCGCGCCTGGCACAAACTGGCGATCCGACGGCGTTCAAGCTGCCGCGGCCGCTGTTGCACAGCGGCAATCTGGACTTTTCGTTTGCCGGTTTGAAGACTGCAGTGATGGTGCAGGCACGCAGAATGGTGGTATCGCATGCAGGCGCTGGGGCTCGCGACGACCCGGCGGCCTTTGGCCGTTTGCCGACAAGTCAGCAGGCGGACTTGGCCGCATCGACGGAAGCTGCGATTGTCGATGTGCTGGTTCGCAAATCACTGTCGGCATTGCAGCAATCCGGCCTGCAGCGGCTGGTCGTTGCGGGTGGTGTTGGTGCCAACCGGGTGCTGCGTCGGCAACTCGGTGAGGCCAGTCGCCAACGTGGCCTTCGGGTGTATTACCCCGAGTTCGAACTGTGTACCGACAACGGAGCCATGATCGCTCTCGCAGGCGCCATGCGGCTGCAGGCCGGCTGCGCGGCGGCCAACACGGATTACGCCTTCGACGTCTTGCCGCGTTGGCCGCTGGGCTTTAGCTGATCGGCAACTCGGTCGATTTGCTGACCGGTACGCGTTTGCCGAGCTTGACGGTCAATACGCCGTGCTCGAGCTTGGCCTCGCTGCTGCCAACATCGATGTCGGTCGGCAATTCGAGTGCGCTGGCATAGTGCCGCGGCGCGCCCTCCTTGCTCTGCACACGCACGACGTTGTCTTCAACGGTGATCACCAGTTGCTCACGCACGACGCCGGGTACGTCGAACACCAGCGTGTAAGAGGTTTCGTCCTGCACGACATTGTTCGCGCGCTGCCGATTCACTTGCATGGCGTCAACCAGGAAGCGCTCGAAAGCGCGGCTGGCCGGCTGGAGGCTGGTGCGTTGCACCAGGGCGGGGGATTGGGTTGCGAAAAACATGGTGTGACTCCTAGTACACTTCGCGACGCTCAACATCGATTGCCGCTTGCCAAGCATCTGCGTCTTTGGCGGGCACTTTCAAGTCGGTACGCCCCTTCTTTATTGTTGCCTACGCTGCCTTGAAAAGCGGCGTGCGGCAACCATCTCCCGGACCTTTTCCATGCGCCCCTCCGTACTGAATCTGCAGCCATCGCGTATCCGTGAGGTTGCCAATGCCGGCATTGGCCGTGACGACGTTTTGGCTTTCTGGTTCGGCGAAAGTGATGAGGTGACGCCAGCTTTCATCCGCGCTGCTGCGGTCGAGTCCCTGCAGCAGGGGGAGACCTTTTACTCCCAGAACCTCGGACGTCCAGCCCTTCGCGAGGCGATCGCGCGCCACATGTCGAACGCGCACGGCGCCATCGGCGCGGATCGGATTGCCGTTACCTCGGGTGGGGTCAATGCCCTGATGTTGGCCGCGCAAGCACTGGTTGGTGCCGGCGATGAGGTGGTCGCTGTCACACCAGTCTGGCCCAACCTGCTGGCGCAGCCTGTGATCATGGGCGCGCAGCTGCGTTGCGTTCCGTTGCGGGTGGCGTCGGGCGTGTGGAGCCTGGACTTGCAGGCCCTGTGCGCTGCCGTCACCTCCGAGACCCGGATGCTGGTGCTTAATGCCCCCAACAATCCGACTGGCTGGACCCTGAGCCGCGCCGAGCAGGAGCAGATCCTGGCGCACTGCCGTCGCACCGGCACCTGGGTACTGGCCGATGAGGTCTATGAGCGGTTGTACTTCGAGCCGTCTGCCAACGGCTGCGCGCCGAGTTTTCTCGACCTTGCGCACTCCGATGACCGGCTGGTGGTAGTACACAGCTTCTCCAAGAGTTTCCTGATGACGGGTTGGCGCTTGGGCTGGATGGTGGCGCCAGCACCGTTCACGGAGCAAATCGGAAAGCTGATCGAGTTCAACACCTCCTGTGCACCAGTGTTTGTCCAACAGGCTGGCTTGGCGGCGCTGGAGCGGTCTGGCGATGTCACGCCTGGCGTGGTGGCCCATATGCGGCTGTGCCGGGACACACTGCTGCCGTTGCTGCAAGCGATGCCGGGCGTCGAGGTAGCGTCCCCGAGCGGCGGTATGTATGCGTTTTTCCGGCTGCCGGGGTCAGGCGACTCACTGGCCACGGCGAAACGTCTGGTAGCCGAAGCCGGCCTTGGGCTGGCCCCTGGGTCGGCGTTCGGGCTGGACGAGGCGGTTGGCGGCGGCAGCTGGTTGCGCTGGTGTTTCGCGTCGCGCGACCCACAGCGCCTGGTGTTTGGAGTGGACCGGTTGCGGGGCTGGCTGGGGTCGTGATGCAGTCTCCCAAGGGCTTCTGGTCGAGGGTCGGGTTATAATTTCAAGGCTTTGCACACCGCGAGCGCACGTCAGGGGCAGTTCCAGCGCCTGACGCAAGTTGTACCACCGGGGCATGGACGTTCAAGCGTTCGCCCACTACCAGGAAAATGCCATGATTGCTTCCAGCATCAAAGCCACTGTTGTAAAAGACAACGCCCGCCAGGTCGGCGACACTGGCAGTCCCGAAGTGCAAGTTGCACTTCTGACCGCCCGTATCAACGAACTCACACCGCACTTCAAGACCCATGCGAAAGACCATCATGGTCGGCGTGGTCTTTTGCGCATGGTAAGCCGTAGGCGCAAGCTGCTGGACTATCTGCGTTCCAAGGATGCAGACCGCTACTCTGCACTGATCACCAAATTGGGTTTGCGCAAGTAATTTGCGCGTGCACGACAGTTCCCGGGCCGGTCAGTCTGGCTCGGGTACTTGGTAGTTTTTTTACGAATTGGGGAAGACGGGTGTAGAGCGAAGCTGTGTCATTCCATGGACCATTGCCCAGGCGGCGCTCCATGGAATGGCATCGTGTTCTGCCATGTTGACTCCAGGCTTGGGCGAGGTGGCCTGCACCTCCCATGTTTGACCAGGAGATAAATGCCATGAGCATGTTCAACAAGATCACGAAGACCTTTCAATGGGGTGGACATACCGTCACCATGGAAACCGGTGAGTTTGCCCGCCAGTCGAACGGCGCGGTGCTGCTGGATATGGACGGCACCGTGGTGCTGGCCACGGTGGTCGCCAAGACCGTTGGGAAGGCTGGTCAGGACTTCTTCCCGCTGACCGTCGATTATCTGGAAAAGGCCTACGCCGCGGGCAAGATTCCTGGCAGTTTCTTCAAGCGCGAAGGGCGCCCCAGCGAGTACGAAACGCTCACCAGCCGCCTGATCGACCGGCCGATTCGCCCTCTGTTCCCGGAAGGCTTTTTCAACGAGGTACACGTGGTGGTGCACACCCTGTCGCTGAATCCGGAAGTGGATGCCGACATTGCCGCATTGATCGCCACCAGTGCCGCGCTGTCGGTCAGTGGTGTCCCGTTCAGTGGCCCGATCGGGGCCGCCCGTGTCGGTTATATCAATGGGGCCTATGTGCTTAATCCCGGCCAGACCGCGCGCAAGGACTCCACTCTCGATCTGGTGGTAGCGGGTACCGAGGTTGCGGTGTTGATGGTCGAGTCGGAGGCGCAGCAGTTGTCCGAAGAAATCATGCTCGGCGCTGTAGTATTTGGCCACGAGCAGGGCAACATTGCCATCAACGCAATCCATGAACTCGTTCGCGACGCCGGCAAACCAGTTTGGGACTGGAAAGCGCCGGCCAAGGACGAGGCCCTGATTGCCAAGGTTCACACACTGGCTGGTGACGCGCTGCGTGCGGCCTACCAGATCCGCAACAAGCAGGAACGCACGCATGCCTGCCGCGCTGCTTACGCCGAGGTCATGGCAAGGCTCAAGGCCGATGGAACGGTGTTCGATTCGGTCAAGGTTGAAGGCATGTTGTTCGACATCGAGGCGGGCCTGGTGCGCAGTCAGATTCTGGCCGGCGAGCCGCGCATCGACGGCCGCGACACGCGCACTGTGCGCGCCATCGAGATCCGCAACAGTGTGCTGCCGCGCACCCATGGCTCGGCCCTGTTCACGCGTGGCGAAACCCAGGCACTGGTGGTCACCACGCTCGGCACCGAGCGCGACGCGCAACGTATCGACGCGCTGTCGGGCGACTATGAAGATCGCTTCATGTTGCACTACAACATGCCTCCCTTTGCGACAGGTGAAACCGGCCGTGTCGGCTCGCCCAAACGGCGCGAGATCGGCCATGGCCGCCTGGCCAAGCGGGCCCTGGTGGCAGTGTTGCCGACCAAGGAAGAGTTCCCGTATACGATGCGTGTGGTCAGCGAGATCACCGAGTCCAACGGGTCGTCGTCGATGGCTTCGGTCTGTGGCGGCTGCCTGAGCCTTATGGACGCCGGTGTGCCCATGAAGGCACATGTGGCCGGTATTGCCATGGGCCTGATCAAGGATGGCAACCGTTTTGCTGTCCTGACCGACATACTGGGTGACGAAGACCACCTCGGCGACATGGACTTCAAGGTGGCCGGTACCACCAACGGCATCACGGCTCTGCAGATGGACATCAAGATCCAGGGCATCACCAGGGAAATCATGCAGGTGGCACTGGCCCAGGCCAAGGAGGCCCGCATGCACATTCTGGGCAAGATGCAAGAGGCAATGGCCGAGGCCAAGACCGAAGTGTCCAACTTCGCGCCGCGTCTGTTCACCATGAAAATCAACCCGGACAAGATTCGTGACGTGATCGGCAAGGGCGGTTCGGTGATCCGCGCGCTGACAGAAGAGACCGGAACCCAGATCAATATCGACGAGGACGGCACCATCACGATCGCGTCGACCGACCCGGAAAAGGCGGAACAGGCGAAACGCCGTATCCAGCAAATTACCGCCGAGGTTGAGATCGGCAAGGTCTACGAAGGCGCGATCACCAAGATTCTCGACTTTGGCGCACTCGTCAACCTGTTGCCGGGCAAGGATGGTCTTCTGCACATCAGCCAGATCGCGCATGAGCGGGTCGAGAAAGTTACCGACTACCTGAGTGAAGGCCAGATCGTCAAGGTCAAAGTTCTGGAGACCGACGAGAAGGGTCGCATCAAGTTGTCGATGAAGGCATTGCTGGACCGTCCGGCGCAGCCGGCGTACCACAACGCCGAACAGGCTTGAGGATCGCCACGGCGCCGTTCTTTTGCGTGTGGCAGGAGTGCGCATGAAAGTCATCGAGATTTCCGCATATGGCCCACCGGACGTGTTGCGCGTGGGCGAGCGGCCAATGCCAGTGCCTCAGGTGGGTGAGGTACTGATCCATGTCGCTGCCAGCGGTGTCAACCGGCCGGATGTGTTGCAGCGCACCGGCAACTACCCGGTGCCTGCGGGTGCCTCGGACATCCCGGGCCTGGAGGTGGCCGGTACCATCACGCAGGGCGATGTCGCTGGACTGGCCCAATCGGGCTTGCGTGTCGGTGACCGGGTTTGTGCGCTGGTCGCCGGGGGCGGTTACGCGCAGTACTGTGTGGCGCCTGTCGGGCAATGCCTGCCAGTGCCGCGCGGTCTGACGGACATTGAAGCGGCGTCGTTGCCGGAGACTTTTTTTACCGTCTGGAGCAATGTGTTCGATCGCGCCCGTCTCCAGCCGGGCGAGACCTTGCTGGTGCACGGTGGCAGCAGTGGCATCGGTGTCACAGCAATACAACTAGCAAAGGCCATGGGAAGCCGCGTCGTCGCGACGGCGGGAAGCGACGACAAGTGCGCAGCCTGTGTCGCCCTGGGAGCCGACCTGGCGATCAACTACCGAACCCGTGATTTTGTCCAGGAAGTCAAGGCGTACACAGGTGGGCAGGGCTTAAACGTCGTGCTGGACATGGTGGCGGGTGACTATGTGGCGCGTGAACTGGACTGCATGGCTGAGGATGGCCGCTTGGTGATCATCGCGGTGCAGGGTGGTGTCAAGAGCGAATTCAACGCAGGTATGGTGTTGCGGCGTCGTTTGACGGTTACCGGCTCCACGCTGCGACCGCGACCGGTCGCATTCAAGCAGGCAATTGCCCAATCCTGTTTACGCCATGTCTGGCCCCTGATCGAGTCCGGCAAGATAAAACCTGTCATCCATCAGGTGTTTGCGGCCGTTCCTGCGGCGGCTGCGGCTCCCAGCGGTGCAGCCAGTGCGCATACGTTGATGGAGTCGAACCAGCACATCGGAAAGCTGGTGCTGGATTGGAGTGGAACGTGAACACGAAACTGGTTGTCGGCAACTGGAAGATGAATGGTGACCTGACGGCCAATGCGGCGCTTGCTGGTTCCCTGCTGTTGGCCATGGGCACCCCGAGATGCGCTGTCGCGGTGTGTGCGCCGATGCCATATCTGGCGCAAATGCAGGCCATCCTGGCCAATAGTCCGGTTGCACTGGGAGCGCAGGATGTGTCGAGCCATGCCGACGGCGCGTTCACTGGCGAGATTTCCGGCAGCATGCTGCGCGACTTTGGTGTGCGATACGTGATCGTCGGGCACTCGGAGCGCCGGCAGTACCACGGCGAAACAGACCAACTCGTCGCCGACAAGGTCAAACAGGCATTGGCAGTGGGCGTGACGCCGATCGTGTGTATGGGAGAAACCTTGGCGCAACGTGAGGCCGGCGCGACCGAGGAGGTCGTCCGGCGGCAACTCGCGGCGGTGGTACACGGCAACGGTCACTGCATCAGCGAGATTGTGCTGGCGTACGAACCGGTCTGGGCCATCGGCACTGGCAAGACTGCCAGCCCTGAGCAGGCGCAGAAGGTACACGCGGTGTTGCGCGCGCAGTTGCGCGCTGCAACCGACCATGCGGCGGGCGTCAAGATTCTTTACGGTGGCAGCATGAATGCCGGCAATGCGGCGCAGCTACTCGTTCAGAGCGATATTGATGGTGGCTTGATCGGCGGTGCCTCACTTAAGGCGCAGGAATTTTTGGCGATCATCGCGGCCGCGGATGCCGTCGCAGCGTCGGCTTGACGCCGGTTTTTTTGGAGTAGCAGATGAATATCGTTTTGACCCTTTTGCTGGCCGCTCAGATTTTGTCCGCACTCGTCATGATTGGCCTGATCCTGGTGCAGCATGGGAAGGGCGCCGACATGGGTGCGGCGTTTGGCGGCGGTAGCTCGGGTAGCCTGTTCGGTGCGACCGGCAGTGCCAACTTTCTGTCGCGGACCACGGCGGTGCTGGCGACCGTTTTTTTTGTCAGCACCCTGGCCCTGGCTTACTTTGGCCACCAGCGCCCGAGCAGTAGTGGCTCCAGCGTGCTGCAAGGCACAGCGGCTGCAGGCGCCGTGGCCCCGGCCGGAACTGCATCTGCGCCGGCGCCAGCAGCTTCCGGCGCTGCACTGATTCCGTCGAAATAAGGCGGTCGGGTAATGCTGCGCCAGACCCGGTCGAACAGGCAAATCAGGGTAAACTCTAATGGGTTCGGAAAGCCATAGCCGCAAGGCGCCTCACGCGATCCGGAGCAAAAAGCCGCCGTCGTGGTGAAATTGGTAGACACGCTATCTTGAGGGGGTAGTGGCGAAAGCTGTGCGAGTTCGAGTCTCGCCGACGGCACCAAAAAATTGCAATCTCTATGGCACGTCCGAACAGTCAAGAAAAGAGTTCAGTAGCTCCCGATGAACCTTGATCAGTATCTGCCAGTCCTGCTGTTCATTCTGGTCGGTGTTGCGGTTGGCGTGATCCCCCAGGTAATTGGTTATGTTCTTGGCCCGAACCGGCCTGACGCCGAGAAGAACTCGCCTTACGAATGCGGTTTTGAAGCGTTCGAGGACGCGCGCATGAAGTTCGATGTGCGTTATTACCTGGTTGCCATCCTGTTCATCCTGTTTGACCTGGAAATTGCTTTCCTCTTTCCTTGGGCGGTTGCCCTGAAGGATATTGGCGCGGTCGGCTTCTGGTCCATGATGATGTTCCTCGGTATTCTGGTTGTGGGCTTTGTCTACGAGTGGAAAAAGGGTGCCCTGGATTGGGAGTAAGGCAATGATCGAAGGTGTATTCAAGGAAGGTTTCGCCACCACAAGCTACGACTCGGTTGTGAATTGGGCAAAAACCGGGTCGTTGTGGCCGATGACCTTTGGCCTAGCCTGTTGTGCGGTCGAGATGATGCATGCCGGTGCGGCCCGGTATGACATGGAGCGCTTCAGCATGTTGTTTCGCCCCAGCCCGCGCCAGTCTGACCTGATGATTGTTGCTGGGACCCTTTGCAACAAGATGGCGCCGGCGCTGCGCAAGGTGTATGACCAGATGAGCGAGCCGCGCTGGGTTTTGTCCATGGGTTCCTGCGCGAATGGCGGCGGGTACTACCACTATAGTTACTCGGTGGTGCGTGGCTGTGACCGCATAGTCCCGGTGGATGTCTATGTCCCGGGCTGCCCGCCGACTGCGGAGGCGTTGTTGTACGGCATCATCCAGTTGCAGCAGAAGATCCGGCGCACCAACACCATTGCGCGCGCGTGAAAGGCCTGCCATGAGCGTTTTTGCGGTCAACCCGGAGGCCCTCAAGCACACCG
>JAJAZK010000117.1 GCA_026785765.1 Rhodoferax sp.
CCAGGTAGTCGGCGGTGGAAAAAATGGGGGTCTGTGCGGCGCGTCCCATAGACCAGTCCTTGTCGGTACGGAAGTGCCCCATTATGGAGGCGATGCATGGGACATGCCGGAGGGTTTGCCGGGGCCCATCGATGCAGCCACGATCCGTCAGGAACTGAACAGGAAGTTCATCACATCGCCGTCCTTGACCACGTATTCCTTGCCTTCCGAGCGCATCTTGCCAGCGTCCTTCGCGCCCTGTTCGCCTTTGAGCGCGATGTAGTCGTCAAAGGCAATCGTCTGCGCGCGGATGTACCCTTTTTCGAAGTCGGTGTGGATCACACCGGCGGCTTGCGGACCGGTGTCGCCGACATGTATGGTCCAGGCGCGTACTTCCTTCACGCCCGCGGTGAAGTAGGTCTGCAAGCCCAGCAGTTTGAACGCGGCGCGGATCAGCCGGTTCAGGCCGGGTTCGGTCTGGCCGAGTTCTTCCAGAAACATCTGGCGGTCTTCATCGGCCATGTCGGCCATCTCGGCTTCCATCTTGGCGCAGATCGCCACCACGGGGGCGTTCTGCGCCAGCGCATAAGCCTGCAAACGGTCCAGAAACGGATTGTTCACAAAACCGTCTTCTGCGACGTTGGCGACAAACATGGCCGGCTTGGCGGTGATGAAGAAGAACTGCTTGAGCAGCGGCAACTCCTCCTTGCTGAAGTCCAGCGTACGGATCGGCTGTGCCGCGTTGAGTGCGAGTTGGCATTTTTCCAGCAGCACCACCAGCTTGATCGACTCCTTGTCGCCGGAGCGTGCGGTCTTTGTGACGCGGTGCAGCGCCTTCTCGACCGCCGTCAGATCGGCCAGGCACAACTCGGTTTGAATCACCTCGATGTCGGAGATCGGGTCCACCTTGCCCGCTACATGGATGACGTTCTCGTCTTCGAAACAACGCACCACATTGACGGTCGCATCGGTCTCGCGGATGTGGGCCAGAAACTTGTTGCCCAGGCCCTCGCCGGTGCTGGCGCCGGCCACCAGGCCCGCAATGTCGACAAACTCCACGATGGCAGGTACTACCCGCTCCGGCTTCACGATGGCGGCCAACTGGGCCAGGCGTTGGTCGGGCAGTTCCACCACCCCCACATTGGGCTCGATGGTGCAGAAAGGATAATTTTCGGCCGCGATGCCGGCCTTGGTCAGGGCATTGAACAAGGTGGACTTGCCCACGTTCGGCAATCCCACAATGCCACACTTCAAACTCATGCGAATCCCCAGAAAACAGGCTGCACAGTGTAAGCGACGGCCCCGTGGTCAAGGGTCATGGGCCGGCGGTCGGCGCCGGTTGTTTCAGTCGAAGCGGAAGTTTGCCGATGCGGTTTGCCCAACCCGCAACAGCCGATCAACGCCCTCGACCACGATCGCATTCATGCCAAAAGTGACGGCGCCGCCGACCCGTACGTCCTGGCGGTAACTTTGAAGCATGTCGCCTACCTCCGGGCTGCTGCGCGCCGTCGACGGGTCGATGTTGGGAATCGGACAACGCGGGCAGGGCTTTACCGGCTGCAGCTTCACCATGGCCTCGCCGGTGTCGATCTGGATGGTGTCGAGGCGGTCCTCGTCGTGTTCTTCCAGCCCCGACAAAACGATGTTGGGCCGGAAACGCTCCATGCCCACGGCCACGCTGCCGCCAGCCAGCAGGCGCCGATTCAGTCCGTCCAGCGACGCTGCGCTGGTGACCAGCAGCGGGAAACCGTCGCTGAACAGGTTCGGTGCCGCGACCCCCTTGGTCCAGCCCATGTTCGACAGGCGCTGGTGATCGGGGTCGAAACGCACCAGCCGGTAGGGCCTGCGATTGCCTCCCGAGCCATTGGCGCCAGGCGCCAGAAAGTCGCTGAACCACTGTGCGGCGAGGTCGCCCATGTCGTAGGCCGGAACGCTGTCGTCCCAGACCCGCACTTGCATAGGTTCCTCGACCGCAGCAATCTGCAGATGCAGTCCCAGCATGCCGGGCGCGCGCAACACCACTTCCTCGGTCTTGAGTTGCGGGCGGATCAGGGCCATGCGTGGCAATTCACGCTGCGAAACAAACTCGCCAGTGGTGTCCACCACCATCCAGGCACGGTCCAGATCGAGACCGGTTTCGGTCAATACGGCTTGCTGCACTTCGACTCCAGCGCAGGATTTGACGGGATACACAAACAGGCGCTCGATGCGCGCGCTGAGCTGGAAAGGAGTGTTATGGGGTGCAGACACGGGGTAAACGATCAAAGGGGAATGGAGGGACACGTCATGGAGTGATTTTGCACCGCCTTTTACAATCGGTTTGATGACAAGGCCGTTGGACATATGTATTCGGGGCGATGGCATCGTTGGCCAGGTACTGGCGCTGCTGCTGGCGCGTGAGCGTTTGCGGGTGGGTCTGATCTGCGACACCAATGCGCTGGCGAGCCGCCCACCCGAGATTCGCGCCTATGCGCTCAACCACCAGTCGCGCGATCTCCTGACCAGTCTGCGTTGCTGGCCAGGCCATGCTCAGGCCACGCCGGTGCTGGCGATGCAGGTGCGCCAGGCGGGTGGTGGTGAAGTCAACTTCGACGCACGCCAGCAAGGTGTGACGGCACTGGCCTGGATCGTGGATGTCGCGTCACTGCAGACGCAGCTTGCCGACGCGCTGCGTTTCCAAAGTGGTATCGAATTGTTGCCGCAGCCGCGTGATGCCAGCCTGACGGTGGTTTGTGAGGGCCGCGACAGTCTCTCGCGTCGGCAATTCGGGGTGGAATCGGAGGTTGCGGACTATGCGCAATGGGCGATTGCTGCGCGGGTTCAATGCGAATTGCCGCACCGCGGAACGGCCTGCCAATGGTTCGGCGCGCAGGACATTACCGGATTTCTGCCCCTGGACGGCGAAGACGGGAACTCCCTGGCGATTGTCTGGTCACTCGATAGTGAGCGTTACGCAGCTTGGATGAAAACCGAACCCGAGCTTTTTGTGCAGCAACTGCAGTTGATCAGCGAAGACCGCTTCGGCCGTATGGCATTGACCAGCGAGCGCGCGGCCTGGCCGCTGCAACTGGCAACAGCCCGGCGCTGGTCCGGCGTCACCGGTGGTGCCAGCTGGGTATTGGCCGGGGATGCTGCGCACGTGGTGCATCCGCTGGCGGGCCAGGGTTTGAACCTGGGCCTGGCCGACGCGCAGCAGTTGGCGCAGGAGATTCGCGGTCGCGAATACTGGCGCGGGGTCAACGATGCAAAGCTGCTGCGGCGTTACGAGCGCTCGCGCAAGACCGACGTGGCCCTGATGGGTGCTGCCACGGACGGCTTGCAACGCCTTTTTTCGCGCTCCGGCCCAGCATGGCAGGGTGTGCGACAGTGGGGAATGTCGGGCTTCGACAACAGTGCCATGTTGAAGCGATGGGTCGCCAGCCGTGCCATGGGTTCTGCGGACAGCGAACTGCCGACGGTCAACAAAACAATCTGACGGGGTTTATATGCGTTTCAATTTGAACAAAATCCTTTGTGGCCTGGTGCTGGTTTCACTCGCGACTTTGACTGCTGCGCAGGCGCCTGCGCCAGCGCCAGCGCCGGAGGCAACGATCCGCAAGAATTTGGGGGAGCGTATTCCGCAGATGCAGAAGATCGATGAAGTCACGCGCAGCGCCATGCCCGGCCTGTTCGAGGTGCGTGTCAACGGAACCGATATTTTCTACACCGATGCGGAGGGCAATTACCTGATCCAGGGGAGTTTGATCGACACCCGGCAACGGCGCAACCTGACTGAGGAGCGGGTGGAAAAGCTCTCTGCAATCAACTTTGATACATTGCCGGTCAAGGATGCCTTCACGATTGTGCGCGGCACCGGCAAACGCAAACTGGCGGTCTTCGAAGATCCGAATTGCGGCTATTGCAAGCGTTTCGAGCGCGATCTGCAAAAAGTCGACAACGTCACCATTCATATGTTCCTCTATCCCATCCTCGGTCCGGACTCGACAGAAAAATCGAAGAACATCTGGTGTTCCAAGGAGCCGGCCAAGGCCTGGCTGGACTGGATGGTGCGTGACAAGGCGCCCGCCGCCGCAGCCGGCGCGGGTTGTGACGTGACCGCGTTGGCGCGCAACGTCGAGCTCGGACGCAAACACAAGATCAACGGCACACCAACCCTGTTGTTTGCCGATGGTTCGCGCGTCCCGGGCGCAGTCAGTTCCGCCCAGGTAGAAAAGTACCTTGCCGACGCCAAGTAGGGCGGCGGGCCGGTCATCTGGCGCTGGTGCGGTCCAGTCGGCCGTCGAATGCCGCGTAGCGCTGGCAGACCTCGAATCGCACCGCTACCGGGTCTCGATCCGGGTTGGCCGGCCCACACCGCGCCAGCGACTCAGTCTTCCGGTGTGGATACCCGGGAGTTACCTGGTGCGCGAGTTCTCCAGGAACCTGCAAGGTCTGGCGGCCCGGCAAGGGGGCAAGCCGCTGGAGGCTACGCAAGTCGACAAGAACACCTGGGAGCTTGTGTGTACGCCGTCGATTGCGCTGCTGGTCGAGTACGACGTGGTGGCTTACGACAACTCGGTCCGCTCGGCCTGGCTGGACGAAGAGCGGGGTTTCTTTAATGGCACCAGCCTGTTCCTGCGTGTGCATGGCCAGGAGCAATTGCCACACGGACTGGAGATCGAGGGCCGGGGGGCACCGGTGCGCTGGATCGTGGCCACGGGGTTGACCCCGGTCACGGTCTCGGCGCGCGGATTCGGGCGATATCAGGCGGCGAACTACGACGAACTGGTGGACTGCCCGGTGGAAATGGGGCAGTTCTGGAGCGGAACGTTTGTTGCTGCTGGTGTGCCACACCGGATGGTCGTGGCGGGCGCAGCCGCCAGTTTCGACGGTGAACGCCTGCTCGCCGATACCCAGCGCATCTGCGAGGCCGCAATCACGTTCTGGCATGGGGCGCACGACAAACCGCGCACCGCGCGTCGGCCGCCGCACGCGAGCTACCTGTTCCTTGTCAATGCAGTCGACGACGGGTATGGCGGGCTGGAGCACTGCAATTCGACGGCTTTGGTGTGCTGTCGCAAGGATTTACCCCGATTGCCGCTGGAGCCGTCGGGCAAAAAACCGACACCCCAGGCGGAGGGTTATACGACCTTGCTGGGCCTGATCAGCCACGAGTACTTCCACACCTGGAACGTCAAGCGCCTGCGTCCGGTCGAGTTCAGCCAGTACGAATACGACCGCGAGAACTACACGCAGCTCTTGTGGTTCTTCGAGGGTTTCACCAGTTACTACGATGACCTTCTGCTGCGGCGTTGCGGCTTGACCGACGATGCGCAGTACCTCAAGCAGCTCACCAAAACCCTTAACCAGGTGCAACAAACCCCTGGGCGTTTGGTGCAAACCGTCGCGCAGGCGAGTTTCGACGCGTGGGTCAAGTACTACCGGCAAGACGAAAACACGCCGAATGCGACGGTGAGTTATTACTCCAAGGGCGCTGCGGTGGCACTCTGCCTGGACCTCGGCTTGCGTGCGCAGGGGCAAACCACGCTGGATGCAGTCATGCGCGCGCTGTGGCGGCGCTGCGCGGGCGGTCCCATGGTGCAAGACGATCTGCTGCAGGTGTTGAAGGAATTGTCAGGGCGCGATTGGTCCGCGCAGATAAACCTGTGGGTACACAGCACGCAGGAGTTGCCACTCAAAGAGTCACTGGAGCAGCATGGCGTTGCCGTGCTGGAAGAACCGTCTCAGATAGCGCAGGCACTCGGCTTGCGGGTGACAGAGACCAACGGTATCCAGATCAAGGTGGTGCTGCGCGGCTCAGCGGCCGAGCGTAGCGGCATGGCCAGTGGTGACGAATGGATGGGGGTCGAGGAGCTCGGCACCGCATCACGACGCAATGCCTGGCGTTTGACGCGACTCGATGACCTGGCCTTGTATGCGCGGCCAGGCCAAAAGCTGATCGCTCTGGTTGCGCGCGACAAGCGCATCCTGCGCCTGCCCTTGCAATTACCCGTGGCGGTGACGACGTGGCGGTTGGCGGCGCGTGACAGCGCCGCGCTGGCGCGCTGGCTCGCAGGCTGAGCGGTTTGGCGCGGTCGCTCGGCAAGTTCGCGTGACCGATTGGCGTTAGTGCCTACGCCGTTGACAGTCTTGCGATAAATTTTGTTCATGGTCCATCCCCGGTTGGCACGATGGTGCCGGCGACGGCGACGCTCTTGCCGCGAAACAGCGCGACCGTTTCGCCGCGCTGATTCGTTACGCCCACGTCGTACACACCAGTGCGGCCCTGGCGCAGCTGCTCCGTCCCTTGCGCTGTGAGCACGTCGCCGAGCTGCGCGGGACGAAGGAACTCGATGCTGCACCCGGCAGCGACCGTCACCGCGTTGTGGCTATTGCAGGCAAAGGCGAAGGTGGAATCCGCGAGGGTGAAGATGAAGCCACCGTGGCAGATGGCGTGGCCGTTGAGCAGTTCGGCGCGCACGGTCATGCGCATCCGCGCGCGACCCGGTGCACAGGACAGAAGTTCGAGTTGCAGGAACTCGCGCGACGCGCGGTCGGCGGCGTACATCGCCACACCGACGCGGTAGGCGAGTTCGTACGCTGCGCCGGTGCCGTCAACTTCCGAGGTGGTGTTGATGTCTGGACCCGGCGACGGCGCGTGCATGGTTCTACTTGCCAGTGAAAACCGGAGCGCGCTTTTCCAGAAATGCGCGCACGCCCTCGAGATAGTCGCTGGTTCTGCCCATTGCCGATTGGGTTTGGCGTTCTGCGTCGAGTTGTTCGTCGAGCGTGCGCTGGCCGGCATCGCGCAAAATTGCGCGCGTTGCCACCAGTGCCTGCGTAGGCATTCCCGCCAGGCGCTGGGCCAGTGCGATACCACTGCCCAGGCAATCGTCGGCCACGTCCCAGATCATGCCCCAGTCACGTGCCTGCGCAGCCGACAACTTGTCGCCCGTCATGGCCAGGCCCACCGCGCGCGCCAGACCGAGTCGTTGCGCCAGAAACCAGGTGCCGCCGGCATCGGGTATCAGACCGATCTTGCTGAAGGCCTGTATGAAACTGGCGCCGGGAGCGGCAATGGCCATGTCGCAGGTCATCGCCAACGAGGCGCCCGCGCCGGCTGCGACGCCGTTGACTGCTGCGATGGTTGGCATGCGCAATGTTTGAAGACGCCGCACGGTCGGATTAAAAGTCTGTTCGATGACCGGCCCGGGGTCGGCGCGCTGCACCATGTCCGGGCCCGGGGAGAAGTCGAACTCGGACAGGTCCGCCCCCGCACAAAACCCCCGCCCGGCACCAGTGATGACCAGCGCGCGGACCAGCAGGTTGGCACTCGCCCGATCCAGTGCCGCCCACAAATCATGGTGCATCTGGCGGTTGAAGCTGTTCAATGCCTGGGGCCGATTCAGGGTGACGATCGCAACCGCGCCCTGCTCGGCATACAGAACGGTTGAGTCTGTCATGTGTTTGCCTTTTGATCAGGGTCGCAATTTAACATCTTGTTTGAAATGGTTTGGCTAATGCTTTCCCGTAGGATAGGGCCATTGCCTTTTTGTAACTGGAACCAGCCATGGCCCATGAAATGATCATTGTTCGCACCGAAGCGGAGCGCGTCGGCATCGTCACCTTGAACCGCCCGAAGCAGCTCAATGCCCTCAATGACCAGTTGATGGACGAACTTGGCGCGGCGCTGAAGGCCTTCGACGCGGACCCGGCTATTGGCTGCATCGTTGTCACTGGCAGCGAAAAAGCCTTTGCCGCGGGTGCCGATATCGGGGCCATGGCCGGCTACAGCTTCGCCGATGTGTACAAGGGTGACTACATCACGCGCAACTGGGAGCAGATGCGCCAGGTGCGCAAGCCGGTGATCGCTGCCGTCAGCGGGTTCGCCCTCGGCGGCGGTTGTGAATTGGCAATGATGTGCGACTTCATCATCGCGTCCGAGAACGCGCGCTTCGGCCAGCCGGAGATCAAGCTCGGCATTATCCCCGG
This sequence comes from Rhodoferax sp., assembly GCA_026785765.1. GTDB lineage: Bacteria > Pseudomonadota > Gammaproteobacteria > Burkholderiales > Burkholderiaceae_C > CAISIP01. Next base: position 7,951 of record JAJAZK010000117.1, read on the forward strand.
CGCGGGCGGCACGCAGCGTCTGCCGCGGGCGGTGGGAAAGGCCAAGGCCATGGACATGGCGCTGACCGGGCGCATGATGGATGCGGCCGAAGCCGAGCGCGCCGGCCTCGTCAGCCGCGTAGTGCCGCAGGACAAGCTGATGGACGAGGCGCTGGCTGCGGCACTCTTGATTTGCGACTATTCGCAGGTGGCGGTGATGGCGGCCAAGGAGTCGGTGAACCGGGCTTTTGAAGGCGGCTTGAGTGATGGCATCTTGTTCGAGCGGCGCCTGTTCCACGCCTTGTTTGCAACCGTCGACCAGAAGGAAGGCATGGACGCCTTTGTGAACAAGCGCAAGGCCGTGTTCACGCATCGCTGAGGC
>JAJAZK010000118.1 GCA_026785765.1 Rhodoferax sp.
CACGCCGAAGCCAGACATGGAGATCGTGCAACTGATTCAGGCGCTGAAATCGACCAGCGGTGGTTATACCCATACGGGCAACCATGGCATGTTGAGCGGAGAAACCGGGCGCCTGGCACTGCAATTGGCAGCTGATGCAGGGAAGTTGTTTCACCAGGTCGAAGATCGCGTGGTGGGTATTCGGATTCGCTTGGGTGCGCCGCGTACCTTTGGGTGGCAATGGAACGAAGTCACGCTACCTGGTGCTGCAGAGTCCAACTGGGCTTTGCGCCCCCAAGTGGAGGGCAAGGCGGAAGCGGTCAGTTGGTTTGCCAACAGCCCGCCGATGTATTTGGACACCGTCACGGGCGAATGTGGAACGTTAGCGTCCCCTGGGCTTTCCCCCCACCAACTTACGCTGCTGCTCAGCGCGCCGCCGATTCCGCAGTCGGCCTTTGCCGAGAATGAAGCCAAATTCCTGAGTGCGCTGGCCGGTCTGCCGCTGCCACCAGTGATGAACCCGCCAACGGTTGTCCAAGGTGTTACGCCCATCGCCCATTTGCTGATCACCGCCGTCGCGCAGGCGCAGCGTCGGGATAAGGGCTTGCTCAGCGCCAATCTGTATTTTGACTACGATGGCCTGTCGTTCTATCGGCGTAGTTTGCAAAGCACGGTGCTGCTGGAGCAGACCAGTGACGGCTCGACCAAGAGCCGCGTGATGCTGCATCGCGATATCGCCACCGAACAGGCCGCGCACAGCGCACTGGCCACTGCGGGCTTGGTGGGGGACGCCGACGGCGTGTTTCACCTGACGCCACCGGCCGGACAAATGCCGTGGCTGCAATGGGTGGACGATGACTTTGCGATGCTTCGCCAAGCGGGCGTAGCGGTCAGCATCGATCCGGCGCTTGTCGATTGGATTGCCCGCGCCGAAACACTCGACGTTCAGTTTCAGCCCGAAGGCACAGTCGGCTCAGACGAGGCCGACATGCTGGGTGGCGACGACAGCCAAAGCCACTGGTTCGATCTGTCGCTGGGTATGCGCATCAACGGCGAGCGGCACAACATCTTGCCGTACATACCCCAACTGTTGACGCAGTTGCGATCCGGTGTGGGTCAAGATAGTGCGGCAACCGCAGTGCTGCCTGAATTCGTCTACGTGCTGACTGGCGATGACCGTTACCTGCGCCTGCCCACCGAGCCGTTGCGCCCATGGTTGCAGGCGCTGCTCGATTTGGTGGGCGAGCGCGGGCACAACAAACTGGACGACGGCAGTTTGCGTCTGTCTCGCCTGGAAGCCCTGCGCCTGGGTGCAGCGCTTGGGCAAGGCGCGCAGTGGAGCGGCGCCGAGGGGTTGCGCAACCTGTTGAAGCAACTGGTGGGACTTGACGCCTTGCCTGCAGTAACGCTGCCCAACGACTTGCAAGCCACCCTTCGCCCGTATCAGCAACAAGGGGTGGACTGGCTGCAGTTTTTGCGCAGGCACGGCCTCTCGGGCATCTTGGCCGACGAGATGGGGCTGGGTAAAACGCTGCAAACGTTGACGCATATATTGGTCGAGAAGGAAGCCGGGCGCTTGAAATTCCCGGCGCTGATCATCGCGCCCGTGAGTCTGCTGGGGAACTGGCGGCGTGAGGCAACACGCTTCACGCCAACACTCAAAGTGCTGCTGTTGCACGGTGCGGACCGCCACCAGGCAGCGGCCGAGATAGCGCAACACGATGTGGTGATCGCCCCGTATTCACTGTTGCAACGCGACCGCGACCGCTGGACCAAGCAGCCCTGGCATATGGTGGTGCTGGACGAGGCGCAAAACATCAAGAACGCGAGCTCTTACGCCGCAAAAGTGGTGACGGAATTGCACACCGCCCATCGACTGTGCCTCTCCGGCACGCCAATGGAGAACCACTTGGGCGAGTTGTGGAGCCTGTTCCACTTTCTGATGCCGGGCTTTTTAGGTAGCCAGGCGCGCTTCAAAGACGTGTTCCGCACCCCGATTGAAAAACAGGGCGACAACGAGCGATTGGACCAACTGCGTCGCCGCGTCACGCCCTTTATGTTGCGCCGCGCCAAGAAGGACGTGGAAATTGACTTGCCTGACAAGCAGGAATTTGTGGTGACGGTGGAGTTGGCCGACCAGCAAGCCAACTTGTACGAAACCATCCGTTTGGCAACGGAGAAGTCGGTGCGCGAGGCGCTGGCCGACAGGGGCTTGGCCAAGTCGCAAATTCAGGTTCTGGACGCCCTGCTCAAGCTGCGCCAAGTGTGTTGCGATCCGCGTTTGGTACCACTGGCCGCCGCCAAAAAGATCAAACAATCCGCCAAGCTCGAATGGCTGATGGAAACCTTGCCCGAAATGCTCGCCGAAGGCCGGAAAATTCTTCTGTTTTCCCAGTTCACCTCGATGCTGGAGCTGATCGAAGCCGAACTTGAAAAGCGCAAATTTAAGTGGGTCAAACTCACCGGCCAATCGCAACATCGCGACCGCCTGATCGAACAATTCACCAGCGGCAGCGTGCCCCTGTTCCTCATCAGCCTCAAAGCCGGGGGCGTCGGCTTGAACCTGCAGCACGCCGATACCGTGATTCACTACGACCCCTGGTGGAACCCCGCCGTCGAAAACCAGGCTACCGATCGCGCCCACCGCATCGGGCAAACGCAAAGCGTTTTTGTCTACAAAGTGGTCGCCCAAGGCACCATTGAAGAACGTATCCTCGCCCTGCAAGCCCGCAAGGCGGCACTGGCCGACAGCCTCTACCGTGGCGCGCAAGAACGCAAACAACCGCTGTTCACTGCGGACGACGTGGCCGAGCTGTTGCGACCGTTAGGGTAGGGGCGGGTGTTTGGCGGGTTTGGGCGGTGGCTGCGTCGTGAGGTAACGTGCCATGCATCTTGCCCAAGGAGTCACATACCGTTGCCGCGTAGATTCCCGGTCAAACCATGCATTCCAGCCATGTGCCGACCAGCCACAATGCGTAGCCCTCGGAGTTGCCTTTGCGATGGAAGCGCGGCGGGTTGTCGAAATTGGACTGACCGCGACCGCCCATTAGATCCCCTGCAAGGCGGCGAAATTGGGCCTGTCAGCGGTTTCGGCAGGTATCCCGCACGCGAGCATCTTCTCGGTGTATTTGCGCGCCACAATGGGCCGTCTTGGGCCGTCTATTGCCGTTGACCTCGAATCGCCAGCCCTTTGCCTGCAGCCCAGTCAACTTGCTTTCTCGGCGACTTGAAGCCGGTCAGCGCCGCCAGCTCGTCCGGAGTCATGAAGATGTCGCTCATTTGCTATCCCTGGCTCGCCCGAAGCGCTTCAGCCTGATCTTGATGAAGAATGGGTCTTTCCACATGCTGCGCGACAGCTTCGTGCAGTGCTGTCGCAATCGGCGCACGTTGTCGTCTGTGGACAGCGCCCGGATCAGGCGGAATTCGCCCGGCGTTCATTTGTATCAGTACCTATTGCGGCAAGCAGCTTCCCGCCGTAGTACTACTGCACATTGATCCAGTCGACCGAAGTGGAAGTACAGTCATCTGCTTGGACACCTGAGCCGGAGACCGGCTACGGTTTGTCGAACACGTCCGTCGCCATCTTCGGCGGACGCATTTTGTGCCAGGTATGTGGAATGAGTAGCCGCAACGGCATGCGCCCGTAATGGTGCCGCAGCAGCAACAACGCGGCGGCTACGCCCTGCATCGCGGACGGGTCGTCATCGGGTTCCGTGGGAGTCAGCACCTGCGCGAGCAGTGGCAATAACCAGGCGCGTTTGAGGCGGCCCGGCCCGGCGGCTTCGATCTCGGCCAGTGTGTCGGCAGGAATGGGGGTTTGCAGCCACCGATGGCAGAAGTGGCAGGCAAGGGCCAGCGGCTCCGACAAGCCCAGCCTGGCGGCGCGTGCGGGCAGGTCGACCCAGAAGCGCGGATCGTGTGCGCTGAAGTGGCGCATCAGGCCGTCCAGATCGACGAGGTCGCGCAGGCGGTCGCTCAGCTACTAATCGTGGAACAGGTTGACCGCGCTGTGCAGCACCTGATCGATCGGAGCTAGTACTTGCCATGCCGCCCATTTCGACGGCGTAAGCCGTTGCAGCAACACATCGGCGTCGACACGCATTCGGGCCACGGGGGGCTGGATGTTGTGGTGCAGGTCGAGTTCCATGGTGTGCACCGGATGGGTCATCGGCGGCACCTCATGGCTCCACTCGTGGTAATAGCGCTGGTCGTGTTGGTCCAGCTCGGCCTCCAACCAGCCGGCCGCACGCAGGCGCGATTGCGCCTCGGCAATGTGCGCCTTGGGCACCAGCAGGTCGACGTCGGACGGCAGCCTTCCTGCGGCAATGGGAAGATTCTGCCCGATGTAGGCGCCACCCTTGAGCAGCACCAGCGGGTAGCCGCCATCGCCGAGCGTGATGGCGACACGTTCCAGCACCCAGACCATGGCGGCGGTGCGCCAATGTGAGAGTCGTTGCTCGCTGACGAGGTGGCGGCGCGGTTGCGCCGGAACCTCATCGATCAGCCCGGACGCAGCCAGGCTTTCAGTCAGGCGCGCCAGCAGGCGCAGTCGGCGTGCCAGGCGCACCACGCGTTCCCAGTCGGCGAGCGTCCACTGCAGTGTTTGCTCGGGCGTGCGCAGCGCCTGCAACCACAGCAGGTGGGCCGGAGGCGACGTGGGCGATGTGCTCACTGGAGTACCGCTGTCCTGCGCGCTGCGGGACTATTCGCCTTAGGCCCGTCCCTGCACCTCATGACCCCTCCGCCTGCGCTTGGCGTTCCACAACGCCAGGCCAGGCGGCGTCGATCGTAGCCAGGGCGTCGTCCAGGTCGCTGTAAATCAACTGCCAGCCAGGGCATTGCCGAACCAGGGTGATGGCGGCCCGAAACCCTTCTTCGCCGAGCAGGTTGTAGTTGAAGGCGTTGAACGACAGCGCCGGAAACAACACATGTTCGGCGAGCGGTTCCCAGCGTGTCAGACTACCTGCCTGCCATTGCGGCAGCACGACAGCGCCTGGTCGGGCCGTCTCGTGGCGACGCTGCACCGACGCCATGTTTGGGGCCAGGTGGGCGACCCGTCCCTTGCGCGTCTTGGGGAAGACCGGGCCGAGCACCGAATCGGGTGCGAAGTCCCTGATCACCTCGATGGATGCGTTTTTGAGTGCCACGGGTTTGAGCATCGCTCGAAAGATACCTGCCGCTGGGTCAAATGCGCCGAATTCGTCGGACAGCAGGCGCCATCCGCGTTGCGTCAGCGCCGCGGTGAGCGTGCTTTTTCCCGACCCGGGCATGGCCGGCAGCAACAGTGCGAACCCATCGCGCTCGACTGCGCCGGCATGCAGCAACAGCAGATCGTTCAGCCGTTGGGCGACGAGCCAGTTCGCACCCCATTCGAGCAGTGGCAGGGGGCTGTCGGCCGGAAACGGATCGAAAGCGAGTCGTCCGTCGCAATAGAACACCACCTGGGGTCGCACCCACCGGCGCAGGCCGCGCGCCTGCATGATGCGGATGTGCGCATCGGCCCATTCGGCCTTGTCGATGAAAGGATAGTGGCCGTAGACAATTTTCAGCTGGGCCGCCAGCACGGAGCTGTCGCTGCGCACGTTCAGGGTCACGGCTCCAAGATCCAGCCATAAACCATCGGAGGCCAATGCCTCGGCGATAGTGCCTTGTGTGACGTCGGCCAATGACCGCGTTGTGTCAGACGCGGCGGCGCTCACTTTGGGTTGTTGAGGGTGACTGGCAGTTCGCGCACCAGGCCGGCTTCGGTCAGTTGTTGCCAACTGCCGTCGACCAAGGCGAACAATTCGTCGGAGGCGATACCGCTGTCGGAAGAAAGCACGTCACAAACGGCTGCGGTGTCAGCCGGTTCTATTTCAAGGACTTCGAGTATCGACGCACTTTCGTCGTTCAGCAACGCGGTTTCACCAGTTGCCGGACTGAACGCTGCCCATAGATGCCCTATGGGTTCGACCAATATGCCTTCGACGCGCGCGAAGCGCTGCATCAAGGGCCGGGTTTGAAGGACGTCCAGCAGGATTGGTGAACCGCCGATGTGTTCGGGCTGGATATGCCGACCCCGACCACCCCGACGATCTTGCCGCTGATGTCGATGCGAATCGCGACGTACGAGCCATCTTGCACGGGTGTGGCGCCGCCGCGGATGCGGCTGGGTTGGCCGTCATAGATTGTTCCGGCCATCGGTGTCACGATCACGGTGTTGATCTTCACGTTGGATAACCCGGCAGCGAAACACTGCCACTGCGAGGACGTGATGTACGGTGAAGGGGTTCCGGCGAGCTGCAGTGCGGTAATGTCGGAGCCCTTGATCCAGGCGCTCGTGGTCGTCTGTCCCGCCAAGGTATGCAGGCGCACCCGCAGATAGGTGTCGGACGGCGACAAATTGGTGATCACTGCGGGATAAGTGGGATTGCGGACTTCCTTGGCGACGCAACTCAATGACGTTGCGGCGAACGCA